>JAGYJL010000110.1 GCA_018402015.1 Flavobacteriales bacterium
GGCGTTGGAAGCTGACCAAGCGAAAATTGATGCTGGTGAAAGTGTTTGCATCATCACGTACGGAAGAGGTGTGTACTGGTCTCAGAACGCTGCTAAGCAATTCAAAGGGCAAGTGGAGGTCATCGACCTAAGAACGTTGCAACCACTCGATACCGAGCTTATTTATGCAACCGTTAAGAAGCACGGTAAATGCGTGGTGGTAACGGAAGAACCTGTTTCCAACTCCTTTGCGCAAAGCATTGCAGCACGTATTTCAGATACTTGCTTCGAATGGTTGGATGCTCCTGTCAAGGTTGTTGGTTCGGAAGATATGCCTGCCATTCCACTCAACTCCATTCTGGAAGAAACCATGATTCCAAGCAAGGAAAGGGTAGCTGAGGCCATCAAGCTTTTGCTCGATTACTGAAGAGTTTCGCTTCTGGAAATCCCTTCAAGTTGCGAAGCGTTACAAACGGTTCACCCAATTGTTTCTGCAGGACAGCATAGTGAACGGGATTCACATAAATCAGATAAATAGGTTTTGATCGATCAAATGCTGGCTTCACTTTTTTCATCAGACCGCTAACGGCTTCTTCATCAAAGGGGTTGAAGAGGTAGATCACATCTACTTCTGCAGGGATATCAAACTGCAAGGCATCACCTTCCCGTAGGTCGAACTCGGTGTTTGGAAAACGATCCTTTACTGTCTCTATGTTCGTGTAGGCAACATCATTCAGTTCTGAAGCATATTCAATTCCGATCACCTTGCTGAATCCGGCTTCTGCAGCAAGTATCAATGCACGGCCTTTTCCTGAACCAATGTCCAGAAATACCTTATCCGAAAAGTTGAATGGCAGGGCGTTCATCGCCTTTTCAAATATCACAGAACTGGAAGGCTGGTAAAGATGTCCGCCCAATTTACTAGTTGCTTCTATCGATAGTTCCGTTGGACAATGAGCACCGAAAGTATCAATACCAAGTTCCCGTTCTTTCTTCCATTCTTTGAGGCCCATGGAACACGTGTTCATCAGCCCTCTGTACTTAAGAGAGTAGATGAAGTGACTAAGCCACGGCAGTCGGCCTTTGTGTTTGAAGTCCATGTTCTCCAAAGGTAATCTGTTTGAATTTTTTCCGAACTAAACTTTTCAATACGACATGTTTGATCCCGATTTACTAATATTGTAAGAGTAAGTGTTAAAATGACACTAAGTATTTATCATGAGAGTTTCGCTTCTTTTAGTTCTGGTATTCATTGGGAATCAAGTATTCGGGCAATGTTCTGTTTCACTTGGCGATGACGTGACCCAATGCAATGGAAATCCTATTACACTGAGTGCGATCAGCAACGGTACAGCTTCTCAAGATTCGTTGCGCATTACCTATTATGCCTACGAAGGTGTCAGTGGGTTGGTAGGTTCGCCAAAGGTTTACATGCATTCTGGGGTGCAAACGGTTCCATTTGGGGCATGGGAGTATACTACGGGCAATTGGGGTGCTGATGATGGTCTGGGAGAAATGACAGAAGTTGCTTCAGACGTTTGGCAAATAACCATTCATGTGCCTACTTATTATGGTTTTCCTGGAGGTACCAATGTAAATGGGCTTTGGATGGTGTTTAGAAATGCCGATGGAACCGCCACAGGAAAAGACGATAATGACGAGGATATTTTTCTCTACACATCCAATGGCAACACGAGCGATTTCAGTGGAGTTGCAGGAACGGATATTGCCGGTAGTGCTGGAAGCTACCAGTGGAGCACCAATGAGACAACGCAGTCGATCACAGTCAACCAGACTGGAACTTACTCCGTTACATTTACAGATGGAGTTGGATGCACCTCTACAGACGAGGTGTATGTAGAGTTCGGTTCTGGTAATGTAATTGTAAATCTTGGTGCAGATACATCGTTGTGCGATGGAGAAACCATTGTGCTTGATGCTGGCGCAGGATTCACTTCTTACGAGTGGTCAACTTCAGAAACATCACAAACACTGGAAGTAAGTTTGCCCGGAGATTACGTTGTAACCGTTACCGATGCACTCGGTTGCACAGGAATTGACATTATCAATGTTGCTACGGGTGTTTCTCCAGTTGCAGATTTCTCTTACAACGCAGTTACTGGAACAACCGTAGAATTTACAGACAACGGCTCGGGCGCCACAACCGTTTATTGGGATTTCAATGGCGATGGAAACATAGATGAGACCACTGCCGGTGGAGCATCGGTTCAGCACGATTTTGGTTCGGAAAGTGTTTTCGGAGTTGTGATGATAGCCGAGAACGGATGCGGTTCGGATACCACATCGCAGAACGTGCTTATACAAGATGTTGGAGTGGAAGAATTGAAAGCTGAACTGGGCTTTTCGGTTTATCCTAATCCTACATCCGATAGAATAACAGTGTCAATTCAAGAACCGAATCTGGATTTTAATGGTTTATTCATTTTGGATCTGCGCGGAAGAGAGGTGAGATCGGAAAATTATCTGAACGGAATCACTGGATTAGGTCTGAACAGACTACAAGCATGTTTACATCTTACACTTCAAACGTCAAAAGGGATAATTAACGAACGCATTCAAAAACAATAACCATGAAACATATTCTACTAAGCGCAGCCGCTATTGCTGCATTTTCCATAGCTGCTCAGGCTCAAACTGAGGTTACTATTACTCTCGACACGAAAGACATGTTCAATGTAGATTGTAATCTACTAGGAGATGGCGCAGGAGGACCAGCACAAGTAACAAAGGTGTATATGCACTCTGGAGCCTGTTCTGAGAATAGAGGTACTAACATGAGTCAATCGGCAGAAGATTACTGTGCCGATCAGATCGTTCCTTATGCTTCTGATGTTTGGCAGCACGTGGTTGGTAATTGGGGGCAAGCACCACAAGATGATGGAGTGGGAGAGATGACCCACTTGGGAAATGGTGTTTACAGCAAGACCTTCATTTTAGAAGATTACTACAGCGACCCTAATCTGGTAAGTACAGAACAAAATGCAACGGGTACTACTGTTTCCGCACCATTGAACCCCGCAAATCCTATTCATTTATTAGGATTGGTTTTCCGAAACGAAGATGGAACCGCTTCTGGACGTGATCAACAAGGCTGTCAGGATATTTTCGTTATCAACGTTAGCAAGTCCAACCCTTCAGTTATCAATTCAACAGATAATTCACCTGCAGATTTTGTCACCTTCACCAAGAACACGGTTGGAATAGAAGACCGGGATCTTGCCTACGACCTTTTTGTAGGTCCTAATCCGGCTACAGATGAAGGTTTGGTTCGTATAAGCGTTTTAGAGAATGTAGTGGATGCAACTTTTCAGATCACTAACGTTGTTGGGCAAGTGGTTTACTCACAGAAAGCAAATCTTGCATTGGGAAAAAACATTATTCCATTCAACGTTAGTGGAATAAGCAATGGTACGTATGTCGTAAGTATCGTAAGCTCCAAAGGGCTGCTAATGCAAGAGAGATTGATCGTAAATCATTAATCATTAACTGAAGACCCATGCGCAAAGGCTTTCATTCGTTACTCGTTCTGATCAGTGGTTTTGCAACGGCTTCGGCTCAGGTTGTAAGCACAGATATTCCTTACATCACAGTAGAGGATTCGATTACGCTGACCTTTAATAGCAACCAAGGAAACGGTGCTTTGGGAGGGACCAATCAAGTATACATTCATACTGGTCTGGTAAAGAACAACAGTGACCATGAAGGAGATTGGGGAAACCAACGTGGTATTTGGGGTGAAGCGGATCCCACACTTCTGTTGAGTAATATAGGAGGCGGTCAGCATCGCATAGGGATAAACATTGAAGATTTCTATAACACTGGAACTTGGGATGGTGTGCGCGCAATGGCAATGGTTTTCCGCGATGCAGCAGGAAATACAGTTGGGCAAAATGCAGATGGTAGTGATATTCTGATTCCGATTTTTGAGACCACAACCGATCTGGAAGCAGTTATCCTCGATCCTATTGTGGAAGGTAAGATCGTGGAACAGAACGCTGGTCTGGTTTTCGAAGTTCGTTCCAATAATCCCAATAGTCTTATAAACCTGTATCAAGATGGAAACCTTATTGGACAAAGTTTAGGTGATGCTGCCTCTGCAAGTGTTTCTACATCGGCTCTGGGTCGTTCCGATCTTTCTTACACGGTAGAGCAGGGCGGCACTACCATCTCTGGAGAATCGTATTTCATCGTTCACACCGCACCGAATATTCAAGATCCGCCACAGGGAATTGAACCAGGAATAACTGTTGTTAATTCCAATACAGTAACGTTTTGTCTTTGGGCGCCATTCAAACAATACGCTTACTTTATTGGAGACGTAACTGATTGGCAGGTCGATCCAGCTTACCAGATGAATAAGTCGGTAGACGGAGAGCGCTATTGGATAACTTTAAATAATGTAACTCCTCAAACGGAGTACAGATTTCAGTATTTCGTAGATGGTCAATTCAAAATTGCTGACCCATACTCTTATAAAGTCCTAGAAGAGTTCAGTGATGCTGGAATAAACCCCAACATCTATCCAAACCTTATCGATTACCCAGACCAGACCCACGGAAATGTCTCTGTTTACGAAACAGACATGGAGGAATACCAGTGGCAAGTGCAGAACTATCAACGTCCCCTCAAGGAAGACCTCATCATTTATGAGTTATTGATTCGCGATTTCTCTTTCAGAAAGAGTTTCTCGTCTGTTATTGACTCACTAGATTATTTGCAGAAACTGGGAATAAACGCCATTAAATTGATGCCAATAATGGAATTTGAAGGCAACGATTCGTGGGGGTATAACCCGATCTTCTTCATGGCTGTAGATAAAAAGTACGGCCCGGCCAATGATCTTAAGTGGTTGATTGATGAGTGCCATCAAAGAGGAATTGCGGTTATTCTCGATATCGTTCCAAATCATTCATTCAGACGAAACCCTTATGTGAAAATGTATTGGGATGCAGGCTTACAACGACCATCCTGGCAAAGTCCGTATCACAATCCGGTTGCAACGCATCCATTCAGCGTTGGATACGATTTCAATCATGAAAGTCAGTATGTAAGACAAATGTTCCATAGGATATTCCGCTATTGGATTGAAGAGTTTAGGGTTGATGGTTACCGAGTTGACCTCTCGAAAGGATTGACCCAAACCAACTCAGGGCAGGATATTGGTGCTTGGACCAACTACGATCAAAGTCGTGTAAACATCATCTTCGATTATGCCAATACTATTTGGTCGTATTCTCCAGACTTTCATTTGATTCTAGAACACCTTGGTGATAATGGAGAGGAAACTGCGCTTGCAAACGGAAACATCATGCTTTGGAGTAAAGCGTCTGAGCAGTTCAATCAGGCAACAATGGGGTATAGCACTAACTCCGATTGGGGATTTCAAACAAGCTACCAGGCCAAAGGTTGGAATCTCCCGAGAGCAGTAAGTTATATGGAGAGCCACGATGAGGATAGATTGATGTTCAGAAATGTAACTTATGGTAACACGGCAAATCCTAATCATAACTGTGCCGACACAACTACAGCTTTATATAGAATGCAGGCAGCTGCAGCCATGTTTACGCTTATT
>JAGYJL010000111.1 GCA_018402015.1 Flavobacteriales bacterium
ACATAGCCCGAACAAAATCTTTAGCGTGTCCCCAATCGCGCTTGGCGTCCAGATTTCCAAGGTATAGAACATCCTGTTTCCCAGAAACGATGTTCGCAACAGCACGTGTTATCTTGCGAGTAACAAACGTTTCACCACGCAATGGTGACTCGTGATTGTACAGGATCCCATTGCAAGCAAATAGTCCATGTGCTTCGCGATAGTTGACCGTGATCCAATGAGCATACAATTTTGCTACTCCGTAAGGCGATCGTGGATGAAATGGTGTATTCTCGTTCTGTGGAAATTCCTTTGCCTTTCCGAACAATTCAGACGTAGAGGCTTGATAAACCCTTGTCTTGTCTTTGAGTCCGAGCAATCGAACCGCTTCCAATATCCGTAAGGCTCCAATTCCATCTGCATCTGCCGTGTATTCCGGAATTTCGAAACTCACCTGTACATGACTCATAGCGCCAAGATTGTAAATCTCATCAGGCTGCACTTCCTGAATAATTCTTGTTACACAGTTTGAATCGGTGAGATCACCGTAATGAAGTTTGAATCGAACATCCTTTTCATGTGGGTCTTGATAAAGGTGATCGACACGATCGGTGTTGAACAAAGAGCTTCTTCGCTTGATTCCGTGTACCTCGTATCCCTTGCTTAAAAGCAACTCGGACAAATATGCTCCATCCTGTCCGGTTACCCCGGTTATGAGCGCAACCTTCTTAGCCATTTGTTGATGCGATCTGATTCTGAAAATCAGTATAAGCCAGTTGAATGCCTTCCTTCAATGCTATTGAGGCTTGCCAACCCATAGCCGACAATCTACTTACATCCAATAGTTTACGGGGCGTGCCATCTGGCATTTCTGTATTCCAAACAATTTGTCCTGAGAAGCCTGTAATCTCCTTAACCATTTCTGCCAATGCTGATATGGAAATATCCTCTCCCACACCCACATTCATAGGGTCCATTCCATCGTAGCTTTTCATTAGCAACAGACAGGCCGAAGCAAGGTCATCGACATAAAGAAACTCGCGTTTTGGTGTACCAGAACCCCAAAGTTCAACCACTTTCTGTTGGTTTTCTTTAGCAAAATGAAATTTACGGATGAGTGCAGGCAAAACGTGCGAGTTTTCGGGATGATAATTATCTCCGACACCGTAGAGATTGGTTGGCATGGCACTGATGAAATTACATCCGTATTGCCTGCGATAATTCTCGCACAATTTCAAACCAGCGATCTTGGCAAGGGCATATGGTTCGTTGGTAGGCTCCAATGCTCCTTGTAAAAGATATTCCTCCTTAATGGGTTGTTGAGAGGCCTTTGGATAAATGCAAGATGAGCCTAGAAAAAGCAGTTTTTGAACTTGACTCATGTATGCAGCATGAATCACGTTCGCCTCAATCATGATATTGTCATAAAGGAATTCTGCCCGATACGTATCGTTTGCCAATATACCTCCCACTTTAGCTGCAGCAAGAAATACGAAATCCGGTTTCTCGCTTTGAAAAAATTGGTTGACACCTGCTTGATTCCGCATATCGAGCTCTGAGGAGCTTCTTGTTACGATGTTTGAAAATCCAGCTTTCTTCAGAAGACGTACAATGGCTGAGCCCACCATTCCATTGTGGCCTGCCACGTAGATCTTAGAGTCAGGTAGCATCATTGGTTCAACAGGTTGGTTGTAGAAACACCTTCCACCAACGGAATAACAATTACTTCATCCACCAACTCGCGTCCAACAATCTCCTCCAGAAGATAATCTCCTCCTTTTACAAGAATGTCCGGTCTTAGTTCTTGGAGAAGTTCCAAAGGGGTGTCTTCTTCAAAAACTATAACCGTATCAACAAATGGTAAAGCCGTGAGCGCTTCAACTCTAGAACCAACGGAATTGATAGGTCGCGTCTCTCCTTTCAGTCGTTTGATGGAATCGTCTGAATTCAACCCAACCACAAGTAGGTCGCCCAGTTCCTTTGCTTCTTGCAGCAACTTTCTGTGACCTTGATGAAGCACATCAAAGCATCCATTAGTGAAAACCACCTTACGGCCAGCATTCTTTTGCTTGAAACTATCAATTGATGTTCTGGAAATCTCTTTGAATCCGCCTTTCAGGAAAGTTTCCAATTCCGAACGATTTACCACGGCTGTTCCGCGTTTACTGACCACGATACCCGCAGCCGCATTGGCAACGAACGCGCTTTCCGTGACCGTTTTTCCTTCCGCCAAACTCATTCCGAATGCCGCAAGTACCGTGTCTCCTGCTCCGCTAACGTCAAAAACCTCTAAGGCACGGGTTGGGATGTTCAATACTTTCTTATCAGAAACCACCGTCATTCCATAGCTGGAACGCGTGGCGACAATATGTTCAACACCAAATTGACCGAGTAATTTCTGACACGCGTTTACAACCATGTTGTCGTCATTCTTGATGCCTTTTCCGGCCTCAGTCATAGCGAGTTCCGTCAAATTCGGAGTAATGAGAAATGCTCCTGCATAAGCCGACCAATCGGCTCGTTTCGGATCGATAAGTACCCGTTTTCCGTTATCTGAAGCTGATTCGAAGACCAATTTAAGCACCTCGTCTGAGAGCGTTCCTTTAGCGTAATCCGAAAGGAGAATGATATCGGATTCCTGAATCAGCTCTTCCAATTTTGAACTGAACTCCGCCAACTGCCCATCAGTCCATATCAGTTCCTCTTCTTTATCGAACCGAACGATCTGTTGACCGGAAACCACGCGTGTTTTGACAATGGTGGGTTGGAATCCTTGGATGACTGAAGACATGATACCGACTTTTGTACAGGAATCGAGAATCGTTGCTGCCGCAGCATCTTTTCCAACTAATCCGATAAGTGTTGCTTTACCACCCAATGAAGCCACATTGGCGGCCACATTTCCAGCACCTCCAAGGGTGCTCCATTCTCGGTCTACCTTAACTACCGGAACCGGTGCTTCGGGGCTGATGCGCGTAACCTTTCCCGCCACATATTGGTCGAGCATGATGTCGCCAATTACCAATATGCGTGGTCGGGTTTTCATGAATTCAGTTCAAATCAGACAATCATTCCAGCTCCAACAGTATTGTTGGTCGCCTCGTCAACTAAAATCAAAGACCCTGTATTTCGGTTCTTTCTATAGCCGTCTATGAACATCGGAACGGTGGTTCGTATGGTAATTCTTCCAATATCGTTCAACCCGATATTGTTGTCGTCCTCCATTTTTTGGAGCGTGTTGATGTTAATCTTATACTTCACTTCCTTTATGATGCAACGCGCATCTCTTGAAGTGTGCTTCAACGCATATTTGCCTCCAACCTGCATTGGCCGATCACTCATCCAGCATATCATCACGTCAAATTCCTGTTCCTGTTTCGGTTGGTTTCCAACCTTAACGATCATGTCGCCACGGCTGATATCAATATCATCTTCCAAAGTGATGGTCACTCGTTGGCGGAAGGCCTTATCTACAGGTCCGTTCATGGAATCAATGAGCTTGATTCTGGAGGTGAATCCAGGAAGGTGGAGACAGAGCTTCATCTCCTGCTCTAAATACCACCGGCAGCACGACCTGCGTATCACGGTAATCATGATACTCGGTTGTCATTGGACGTATGACGTATTGCAGAGCCAGATCGATGTGATTCTGATGCATGCCGATATGTACGTTCTCCAGAAAGATGTGCATCAAAGTTGGTCAGCAGTACCAATCCATGTTTGGATCCCCATCAGCCACATTATCTCCCAGCAAGGCGCTGATGGGCTGTGAGCTTGTACGTCCTTAATGTCCAGTTTGTCCGAGAAATTTTCAAAATCTTTCCTAACCTTCTCGAAAGCCTTTTCTCCAAATCCTTCAAGATCCATCTTATTCACACAGACAACCACGTGAGGTATCTGTAAAAGTGATGCGATGTATGCATGCCGCTTGGTCTGCTCTATAACACCGTGACGTGTATCAACTAGGATGATAGCAAGGTTGGCTGTTGACGCACCCGTAACCATGTTACGAGTGTACTGAATGTGTCCAGGAGTATCGGCAATGATGAACTTACGCTTAGGCGTTGCGAAATAGCGGTAAGCCACATCGATGGTGATTCCTTGCTCACGCTCTGCCCTTAGGCCATCCGTCAAAAGCGCGAGGTTGACATGCTCTTCTCCTTTTCGGTTGGAAATAGCTTCAATTGCCTCCATTTGATCTTCAAAAATCGACTTGCTGTCGTAGAGCAACCTTCCGATAAGGGTACTTTTTCCATCATCCACACTACCAGCAGTTGTGAAACGTAAAAGTTCCATATCCAAATAACCACTGCTGTCGTATTTCTCTGTTGCCTGTTCCTCAGTCACCTTTTCAAAATCAAAAATATCCTTGCTTCTTTCTGTCCTCCATTGCTGCTTCCGAACGCTTGTCATCTGATCTACCGCCTCGCTCAGTTACTCGAGTTGAAGCAACTTCATCAATAATATCCTCAAGCGTTGATGCGCTAGAAAGCGTGGCTCCGGTACACGTAAGATCTCCGATAGTTCTGAAACGTACTTGCATTTCTTTCACTTCTTCGCTGTCTTTCAATTGCATGAAATCGGCATAGGCCAGTAGATTTCCATCGCGCTCAAAGCACTTGCGCTTGTGGGTAAAATACAGGCTAGGAATTGGAATGTCTTCTAAAAGAATGTATTGCCAAACGTCCATCTCGGTCCAGTTCGAAATTGGGAATACACGGAAATGCTCGCCCATATTCTTTCTTCCATTGAAGATGTTCCAAAGTTCTGGTCGTTGGTTTTTTGGGTCCCACTGACCGAAATCATCACGGTGAGAAAAGAACCTTTCCTTGGCACGTGCTTTTTCCTCGTCACGTCTAGCCCCACCAATCGCACAATCAAATTTGTGTTCTTCAATGGCATCCAAAAGGGGTGTGATCTGAAGTGCATTTCGACTAGCATTAACTCCTTTCTCCTCAACCACACGACCCTTATCGATGCTCTCCTGAACAGAGGCAACAAGCAACCTTGCACCTATGCGCTCCACCATCTCATCGCGAAATTCAATGGTTTCGGCAAAGTTGTGGCCTGTATCGATATGCATCAATGGAAACGGAATTTTTGCAGGCCAAAAAGCTTTACGGGCCAAATGCGTTACAACAATCGAATCTTTTCCTCCAGAAAAAAGAAGGACCGGGTTTTCGAATTGAGCAGCGACTTCTCGAAGCACATACATCGATTCGGCTTCTAGTTCTCTAAGGTGTGTCAGTTTATAGGATTCCATGAACTATTTTTTGATCAGCGGCATTACCGCATCCAATATTTGCTTGGCACATTCATCTACAGAATGGCCTACTGTTTTTACTTCCAAAAACGGGCTTTCGGGAGCTTCAAACGGAGCATCCAACCCAGTAAAATTCTTAATCTCTCCAGCACGAGCTTTGGCGTACAAGCCTTTCACATCGCGCTTTTCGCATTCGTCAAATGGTGTATTGATGAAAACTT
>JAGYJL010000112.1 GCA_018402015.1 Flavobacteriales bacterium
GCAAACATCATCCACAAGTTTTTCGGCAATGACAATGTTGTCGGCCTTAGAGTCAAAATTCAGGCTTTGTTTTTCCATTAGTGCAGATATTCCTACTGCTTTTTGAAATATTCGTCAACCTTATCGCGATAAAATGGATTTAGGTTGGGAGGAACAGTTCGTAGCAGTTCGGTCTCATTATTTTTCTGCCTTATATACTCGAAAAAGATTTCAGGGTTACCATAATCTTCACTTTTTGCTTCCTTAGACTCTCTTCTCTGTTCTTGCTCTCTTTCCCGTTCGGCAGATTCCGCCTCTAATAGCTTTGTTAAGATCTCTTGTTGGCGCATCAATGTTTCTTGGGTGATCAACTTATTTACCAGATCGGTCTCCGTTTGCTCCATCATTTCTTGAATCTTTTTCATTTCACCCGAACCGCCCTTTCCTCCTTCTTCTTTCTTCAACTGAGACTCGTATTCGCGCGCCATATTTCGAAGCGCTTCTTGCTGAGCGGCCATCTGGGCCATTTGCTTGCTCATTCCCTTGCTTCCGGGAGCCATACCAGGTTTTTCGCCCGGCTTTTTACCTCCCGGTTGCATTCCTTTTTTCATGTCTTCGAGCTGCTTATTCATTTGCTCTTGCAGCTTGCGCATAGCACCGGCCGAAGGCTTACTTCCCTTACCACCAGGCTTGTTGCATGATCCAGAGCCTGCGGCCTGCGCTGCTGCTGCCTGCATTTGTTGAACCGTTTCGCTAAGCAGCAAAGCAAGGTTATTGAGAGAGGTAAGTGCGAATTGTTGCCTTGAAAGAGCTTCAGGGGTTTTACGGTCTGCCATCTTTTCGATGGATTTTTTCATGTTACTGTTAACGGAGCGGATTTCTCGATTCACAATTGTCTCGATTTGCGGAACTCGTTTACTCAGTGCATAGAGCGAGTCTTCAATCAGTTTGCTATCGTCCTTTAATTTCAGTTGTTCTCGAGCTAGGTCTGTGTACTTCGGATCGTTGATGTTGGTCTGCTTAAGTGTTCCCAGTAACGTTTCTTGGTCAAACGAAAGTGTTAATAGGTTCTCAACGATTTGTCTCAACGCTTCAAGATCTTCCTCTTGACCCTGCGCTTGCATCTGCATCATCATGTTGCCCATTTTCTGGGCCATGTTCTTCATTTGTTCAGCAGCTTTTTTCTGAGATTCAGATGCTTTCTTGTTTTGATTTTGGTCTAGCTGTTCTTTACTGTCTTCTTGACTCTTAGACACCGATTCTTCCTCATTCTTGAAGTCTTCCATATTGTTCGGGTCCTCCAATTCTTCATTCTTTTTTTCTAGGTCTGCGATATCCTCCTTGATTTTTTCGAATTCTTCATTGAGTTTCTGCTGCTTATCGCTTAACTCTTCATTTTCCGCATTTTTATCTTTCGTTTCTTCAGAAAGCTGTTCTTGATCTTTTGCCAATTCTTCCAGCCGTTCTATGGTCTGTTCGAGTTTCTGCTCGAATTCCAATTGTTTGAATAGCTCTAGACTACGGTCTAGCTCTTTTTCGAGGTCTTCATTGGTCAATTCGATATCTTCGAGAAGTTCCTGAGCTTTCTCTTTGGTCATCTCGTCCATCAATTTCTCCATCTCATCAAAAAGCTTTTTCATGTCTTCAGACATTACTTCTTCGAAGAGTTTTTCCAATTGCTGCTGCTTTTCTACCAGCTTTGGATCAAACTCCATCATTTCGTTCATTTTGGAGTTTTTCTGTTCAGACTGTTGCTGAATTTCGTCCATTTTCTTTTGAAGGGATTTCTGCATTTGCAGCATCTCTTTCATTTTTTCTTTGTCTTCCCAATCGAGATTCTTTTTGTTCAAGAGATCTTTTTGAAGCTTTTCCAGATCGTTTCTCATTTCTTCAGCCATTTTCAGGCTTTCAGACAATTCTTGTTTGAGCTTTTCACTTTTCTCGTCATTTTCCGCAGCCAACTCATCCATTGTAGCTACGCGATAAACACGTTTCTCCGTTCGGCTTGATTTGCTTCCATTCACGCCATCGTTATCCCAAATCTCAAAGTAGTATTCAACGGCATCACCTGGCTGTAACCCGATTTGGGTCAGGTCCCAAAAATGGAAAAAGCTCTCCGATTTCTGTTTTGAAGAGACGCTTAGAAACTGTTCTTCCTGACTTGTTTTTGAGCCAGACTCATTCAATCGACTGTATTTGAAAACTAACGAAGAAAAACCATAATCATCCTTTATTTGACCATTGAAATACAACCGTTTCGGATTAAGGGAATCCTCAACTTCAATCACACTTATGGAAGGATAAAGATCCGGAATAACAGTAATCGTATACCGTAAAGAATCGCCAGCTTTCAGGTACTCATTAGCCCCTACGATAGTGTACTGGGTACTGTTTTTGAATTGCTCGGAGAAGGTGAAACTGTCCTTGCCCGCTCTATTTAACTTTTGAGGAGCGATTCCAGAAATGACGCTAAGCTCATCCGTTTTATTTGTGCTGATGTTCCAATTAATCCGAGTTCCTTCAGGAATTAGAAGGTCACCAGTATTCTGACGGGCCTCATTTTCTCGATCGATGTATTTTGGGAACTCCAACACCACATCAAAACCCACGATTGATGGTTTGGGCAATACTCGAAGTTCGTGCTGCTGCGAACTATAACCGTTTCCGCTCAACCGGAAACCGACATTTTCGCGCGGTTGATGAAAAACATGTGAAAACTTGGCAGCACTGATCTTGTTCATCAACGTGCGCTTGCCTTCTATTTCAACGTATAGGTCGTTTGGAACCTCAACTCCATCCAATGAAACAAACAGTTCAAAATCTTGGAGCTCAATCGTAGAAAGCTCTTTGTTCTGAATATTGAAGAGGAAAGGAGCCAGATTTTCGAATGGTGTCCGGTGATTCACAATTCTTCTCGTTCCCTCCGTAACCAAAGATGGCGAAACAACCAGAATCAGAAAAAGCAAAACCAGAGGAGGCAAAGCGTATCGCAGAAACTGCTTGTTTTCGCTCAGATCTATTGCTGTTGCAAACGGAACCGGTTTTAACTCGCCAATTCGTTGATCAATACTTGCAAGTAGAAGTTCGGAACTCGAAGAATCGGCAAAACGTTGAAGTTGTAAGGTATTCAGCAGTCGGTCTTCAATGTTAGAAAAATGCTTACCTACGATTTTAGCAGCCTCATCATAGGAAATTCCGGGTCTAATATTCCAAAGCCTCACCAGGGGTTCAGCGATCCACTGGGCAATGGCCACTCCAGAAATCACAATCAACGAGTAGAAAAAGAAGGTTCGCCCTGTTGTTCCGAAACGCCCAAAATATTCCAGCGAAACAAATGCAAGAAAGAACGCCACAAGCAACCCAGTGGTTAGCAGCGAACCACGAATAAGTTGATTCAGATAATATTTCCGAATGAACTCATCTAGTTTATGCAGTAATTGTTGACCGTCCCCGCTCATCGTTTTCTAACGCAACCGTTATTTCTTTGTTGCTGCGACCCTCAAAAATACGGCTAATCTCTACGCTTACATTGGTTAAGCACGTTACCCACATGAAATAAGGCTACTTTTGCACGCCCAAAATCAACCTTAATGGAAAACCGAAAAGTAAGGGTAAGATTTGCTCCCAGCCCAACTGGGCCGTTGCACATGGGCGGTGTTAGAACCGCGCTCTACAATTACCTGTTCGCCAAAAAAACAGGCGGAGATTTCATACTTAGAATTGAGGACACCGACCAAACGCGCTACGTTCCGGGTGCCGAAGAGTACATTATGGAAGCGCTGGAATGGTGCGGAATGAAAATCAATGAAGGCCCTAAAAGTGGAGGCGAGTATGGACCTTACCGGCAATCTGAGCGAAAGGCCAGCTACCTAGAATTTGCGGAGAAACTCATTGAAAGTGGCCACGCATATTATGCATTCGACACACCAGAAGAGCTCACGGAAATGCGTGAGCGTCTGACAAAAGCCAAGGTAGCCGCACCACAGTACAATGCTGTTACTCGTGAAACAATGAAGAATTCACTTACGCTATCTGAAGACGAAGTGAAAAGGCGCATTGATGAAGGCGAACCTTATGTTATCCGGATCAAAATACCACGTAAGGAAGAGGTTCGATTTCACGATGTAGTTCGTGGGTGGGTTGTTGTTCATTCATCACAAATGGACGATAAGGTTCTGTTCAAATCAGACGGCATGCCGACCTATCACTTGGCCAATGTGGTCGATGATTACAAAATGAAGATTACTCATGTTATCCGTGGTGAAGAGTGGCTGCCGTCCGCACCGCTTCATGTGCTTTTATATCGCTACTTGGGATGGGAAGAAGTAATGCCAGCATTTGCGCATTTGCCACTTATCCTTAAACCAGATGGAAATGGAAAGTTGAGTAAGCGTGATGGTGATCGCCTTGGCTTTCCGGTGTTCCCGCTTAATTGGAAAGACCCAGATTCGGGCGAAGAGTCTCAAGGCTATCGCGAAAGAGGATACTTTCCAGAATCGTTTGTGAATATGTTGGCCATGCTTGGCTGGAACCCAGGAACCAGTCAGGAAATTTTTTCGATGGATGAATTGATTGAAGCGTTCTCCCTAGAACGAGTGGGCAAATCGGGGTCAAAATTCGACCCTGAAAAAGCAAAGTGGTACAACCAGCAATATTTGCGCACCTACGATGACGCAGCCTTAGCGGAGATATTTCAGGTTACGCTTAAAGAGAAAGGCATCAATGCATCAGACGCATACGTTACTAAAGTCTGTTCACTTATCAAGGAAAAGACGCAGTTCACGGCAGAATTTTGGGGTTTTGGAAATTACTTTTTCCAACAACCAGAATCCTATGACGAAAAGGTGATAGAAAAACGCTGGAACGAAACCGCAATCAGATTTTTCCCCGCACTTGCTGATGCTTTCGAAGACATAGAAGATTGGCGAGCAGATGAAATAGAATCTGTATTCAAACTAATTGCAGAAAAGCTGGAAATAAACCCGGGCCATGTCATGCAGTTGTTCCGGGTTCTTTTAAGTGGACAAGGCGGTGGTCCAGTTCTTTTTGAGATGACCGAATTGTTAGGAAAACAAGAGGTTGTCGCTCGACTTCGAAATGGTGTAGAAAGGTTGAAATGATGCAAGAGCTTTTCATCGAAGATATTAGGCTGCACGCCTATCATGGTTGTTTGGAAGAAGAGGGAAGAATAGGAGGAAAGTATCGTATCGACATTAAGGTTGTAGCAGACTTCACGGAATGTGCAGACACTGATGACCTGAACAAAACCGTTGATTACGTAGTGGTTTATGACCTTGTGGAGAAAGAAATGCAGGTCCGTTCAAAACTGATTGAAACAGTTGCTAGGCGAATAGCCATCAAACTCAAAGAAAAATATGCTTGGGTATCCGAATGGGAGGTAAGCATAACCAAATTCAACCCTCC
>JAGYJL010000113.1 GCA_018402015.1 Flavobacteriales bacterium
GTGGCAGATGAGGACTTCATTGATCAGATCAATGAAGTGGGTTCTCAAGCAAACCTGAACTGCAAAAACAATCCCTTGTTCAATTGATTTGTTGGTCGGTTTAGGTAAAAGAACCCAATACAGAAATACCACGACCATATTCTGGTCTAAATTGAAAAGGTACCAGCAGAAAGCTATTGTGTGCGTGATAGAGTCAATGAAGGATTCTAGAACTACAATACTTCAAATCTGAACATCCAAAGCAAGGGCCTGATCTTCACTAAGTGGTAGTTAACAAAAGCTAAACTAGCGTTAAAGTTCAGTTCTGAACTTGGCTCCGTTATTTCGGAAAATATTGAAGTATTTCTGTCCCGTTCTGATCTGTTTGATCAGGTAGCGTTTATCCTGCTCATTCTCTGTTTCAAACGCTGCATCGAACGCCTTTTCCGTATCGTCCTGTAGCCAATCTATCAGGGTTCTTCCATCGCGTTCAACAATATTCATATTCACTCTTGCATCGTAAACGAAGAAGAAACCAACACTCAAAGCGTCCTCAAAAACCACTTTCCTAAGTATGGTTCCTCCTCGGAAACCTGGTTCATCTTCGCAGTAAAAGCAACCATAGAAAGATTTGGTCCATTCCAAGGTTTTATTCAGCGTGTATTCGCCACTCTTCTTCTCCATCAGGTCTTTGATGTAAGAAGCTTTGTTGTTTTCAACACCGCTGCACACCTTCTTCTGATACGCACTGTTGATACGCTTGCAATCGGAATCTGTCTGCGCAGAAGACGTCAGAACAATTGCAGTTGCAAATAGAATGGTAGTAAGTAGGGGCTTAATAGACATTGACCTCGCGTTCTAATTGAACGCCAAATGTATCGTAAACCGACTGCATTATCTGCGCTGAGAGATTGAAAATTTCAACACCCGTTGCATTTCCATAATTGACCAGCACCAATGCCTGTTGCGCGTGGCTGCCAGTATTACCAACGATCTTGCCTTTCCAACCGCATTGCTCTATTAGCCAACCTGCCGCAAGTTTGGTTTCCTCTCCTGCCGAATAACCTGGAATATCAGGATGTTTGCGCTTCAGCTGCTCGTACTGTGAAGTTGGAATGACGGGATTTTTAAAAAAGCTTCCAGAGTTGCCTAATTTTTTTGGGTCTGGAAGTTTGCTTTGCCGAATATTTATAACCGCTTTACTCACATCCTGTATGGAAGGTTCTGATACGCCCAAACGCTCCAATTCGGCCTCAATTGCTCCGTATGACGTATTGATGTTAGGCTGTTTACTCAACTTTAGAGTAACCGATGAAATGATGAACTGACCTTTCAGTTTCCGTTTGAAAACGCTTTCGCGATAGCCGAATTGGCAATCGGAGTTGGAAAACGAATGGACATTCCCTGTTGACATTTCCACTGCTTCGAGCGAGTGAAATACGTCTTTCAACTCTACGCCATACGCGCCAATATTCTGCATAGGAGCAGCCCCTACGTTACCCGGAATAAGTGAAAGATTCTCGATGCCTGCATGGTTCTTTCCGATACAATGCATTACCAATTCGTGCCAAACCACTCCAGCGCCTGAGCGTAACAGAACGTGCGAATCGGTTTCATGCACAACCTCAATTCCGGAAATCTCATTCTTGATAATGAGTCCATCCACATCTCGGGTAAGAAGGATATTGCTTCCACCACCAAGAATGAATCGTTCCTCTTCCATCAGCTTATCATCAGCCAGAATTTCCTGTAAGGCAGCAACGGAATTGATACGAACCAAAAGTTTGGCCTCGGCATTCAGTCCGAATGTGTTGTAAGGTTTGAGAGAAACGTTATGCTCGATCATCTTGACGAATATAGACGATGCTAATGTCAGATTATTGGAAAGGCAGCTTAACTATTAACACTTGTTCGTGTATTCTAGGATGGCCCGCGTAGCTCCCGTTCTACTATTCATGAAATTGACTATTCGGATGCGAAGTTCACGTTGATCATTGGAGAGAAGTGCGATTAATCTTTGCTCCAATTCTTTGTCCGATCCAACACGAAATGCCAAAGCTTCCTGAGCCATTTGCGCAGCATCTGCAAAGCGCGAAGTGTCTGGTCCGAAAACGGTTGGAACACCGAAAGCAGTTGCTTCTAAAATATTGTGCAGACCGGTTTTGAAACCACCACCAACATAAGCTATGTGTGCATATCGGTAAAGTTTATTCAGTATTCCGATTGAATCGATGATAAGCACATTTGCATCTGAATCTTGAAACTTTGAATATCGAATGGAATTCGGGAACAGTTGTTCTAAGCGTTGAATGTTTTCCTCTCCAACTTCGTGCGGTGCAATGATCCATTTGGTACTCTCCAAATTGCGGACACTTGATCTAAGAACGTTTTCATCATCCTGCCAGGTACTGCCACAGATAATGAGTTTAGAATCGCCTTTGAACCTTTCAACAATGGTATTGGATTCGGCTAATGCAGCAATTTCCATCACGCGATCATAGCGCGTATCCCCACAAACCGATACATTGGTTATTCCGATCTTACTCAGCAGCTTTTCAGAATCTGAATCGACCAGAAATATGCGATCGAACAACTTAAGCGCATTGCGGCCTACACTTCCATAGAACCTGAAATACGGCTGATCTGGCCGAAACGTAGCAGAAATGAGCATCAACTGGGCTCCAAGTTTTTTAGCCTCATTGAGGTGATGAAACCACAGGTCGTATTTCACAAAAATGACCTTGGATGGTTGAATGGCAGCCACAAAACGATTTGCGTTAGAAGGCGTGTCGAGTGGCAGATAGAAGACATGGTCGGCAATTGGATAATTGTGCCTGACCTCATACCCTGATGGAGAAAAAAACGTGAGCACGATTCTAAGTTCGGAATCTGCCTTTTTTAACTGTTCAATAATGGGCCGTGCCATCTCAAACTCTCCTAAACTTGCGCAATGCACCCAAAGTGTTTCTCCCGAAAAGGCACCTGCCTCCTGCTCTATCTTTTCCAGCAGTCCCCTGCGACCGCTGACCCACTTTCTGGCCTTAAGATCAAAAAAGGAAGCACCACGAACTCCAAGCCCGTACAGTTGGATGCCAATGTTGTAGAACAGCAACATCAGCTAATCAGTAATAGTAATATTGATTCTTGTTCCGCTTGTAGAATGGCATCATCCAACCCACTTTAAAGCCAAAAAGAACATCAATATAATCCTCATCCTTAACGCCCATTGTTGGAATATCATAGCTTCTACGATTACCGGTAAAGCCTTGCGTAAACTCAAACCCGCCATAGAAATTAAGCAACCTCGTACTACCTTGAAAATGGTAACCGATGAATTGCTGCAGAATAATTCCGTTGGTCAATCGATCGAAGCCTTTCTTGTAATCTCCAAGTAGTTGAGGAACGTTATTTCCTTCGGCTCGGATACCTATCCAATGCTCCATAAAACCTCCGCCAAGCGTAAACATGAATCCGGAATTGGGATTAGGCGCCAACCACGGAAAGATCTTCCCTACAGAAAAGTTGACAAGATAGCCTTGCTGAGAAATGTTTATGAACGCCTGCTCCCCACCAGAAGTAATAATAAGATTGCTGGAATTGGTCATCGACTCAAGGAGCGTATTCTTATCGATCACATCGTTACCGAAAACGTAATATCCACCAAGGGTAAAGATCCAATTGCTTTTTGTGCGATAACCCGCAGAGGCACCTATGTGGCTGGTAAAACCAAACCTACTCGCATAATCTCCTATGGGAACTTGAGCAGCGTATTCCACTCGGAAAAGTGCACTTCCTACAGCGCTATCTGATACAGACTTCTGCTCTGTAGAGCGCTGCGCGAAAACCGCACTGGAAAACAGTAAACAAAAGATGAGAATTCGGTGTTTCATCGCTGAACACAAAAGTAGTATTCGGAAGGTTCTGCTCGTGAATACATTAACATACTGAAAAATGGATGTTTTATTGTGTGTGGAACCTGACCAAAATGGGGTGGAAATTGCGCTTCTTAATCACTAAGTTTGCGCACGATTTTAAAAATAGCAACTCAATATATATAGCATGAAAATCTTAGTACCTATCAGCAAAGTACCTGATACAACTTCCAAGATCGCCTTCACCGATGGTGACTCGAAGTTCAACGAAGAAGGAATCCAATGGATCGTCAATCCATACGATGAATGGTATGCGCTTGTACGCGCACTGGAATTGGTTGAAGCTGGCGGTGGTTCCGTTACTGTTATCAATGTTGGCGATGCTTCCTCTGATCCGGTTATTAGAAAGGCTTTGGCACTTGGTGCTAACGAAGCGGTTAGAGTTGATGTGAATCCTGCTGATTCGTACGTGATCGCTAAGGAAATTGCTGCGTATGCTGCCGATAAAGGTTTTGACATGGTGCTTCTTGGAAAAGAAACCATCAATTACAATGGTTCTGAAGTAGGCGGTATGCTTGCTGAATTCATGAACTTGCCTTACATCTCTCTTGCTTCTAAATTGGAAGTGAGCGGTGATACCGCAACGCTTGACAGAAGCATTGAAGGTGGTACAGAAGTAGTGGAAGTGAAATTGCCGTTTGTTGCAAGTGCATCTAAAGGAATGGCCGAGCAGCGTATTCCTAACATGCGTGGTATTATGGCTGCACGCACCAAGCCTTTGACCGTTGTTGCTGCTAGCGGAGCAGAAGCCAAGACGTCTTACGTGAAGTATGGTCTTCCTGCACCAAAATCTGCCGTTAAACTGGTCGATCCAGAGAATATGGACGAGTTGGTAAGACTGTTGCACGAAGAAGCCAAATCCATCTAAGCCTATTTACGAACGATTTAAAAGAATTAAGATGTCAGTACTTATTGTAGTAGATACGAAGAACGGTGAGGTTAAGAAATCATCGTTAGAAGCGGCTCAGTATGGAGCTAATGTAGCAGCAAGCCTTGGTGGCGAAGTTGTTGCGCTTTCATTGAATGCAAACAATGCCGAGATTCTTGGAACTGTTGGTGTAAACAAGGTTTTGAACGTAACAGATGCATCTGTTTCTGCTTCTGATCCTCAGAAAGTTGTTGCAGCCATTGTTGCGGCAGCTAACCAAATTGGAGCAAAAGTGGTTGTGTTCGCACACGATTCAACTGGTAAAGCAGTTGCGCCACGTTTGTCGGCAAAATCAGGTGCAGGATTGGTAACCAACGTTACTTCTTTGCCAGATACATCAAACGGATTTGTGGTAAGCAAAAACGTTTTTTCTGGAAAAGCACACGCGCAGGTGAACAT
>JAGYJL010000114.1 GCA_018402015.1 Flavobacteriales bacterium
AGGTTACCTGTTTTCTATATTTGGCGCTCCTAAATCAAAAAATCATATGAAGCGTTTAGTATTGTTGGCCGTAATCGTATCCTTCCTTGCGGCCTGTAACCAAGGAGGCAACCAGACGAAGCTGCCTGAAGGAATCAAGCTCATTGAAAAAGTTGAAAAGGCCGAATCCGGTCTATCAGTTCCTTATGAGAAATACGAATTGGCCAATGGGCTGAAGATCATTATTCACGAAGATCACTCAGACCCTATTGTACATGTGGATGTAACCTATCACGTAGGTTCTGCGCGCGAAGAGCCTTTGCGTTCCGGATTTGCTCACTTCTTTGAGCACATGATGTTCCAAGGTTCGGACAACGTAGCAGATGAAGAGCACTTTAAAACAGTTTCTGAATCTGGCGGAACATTGAACGGAACCACCAATAAGGACAGAACCAACTACTTCGAAACACTTCCAAGCAATCAACTCGAAAGAGCATTGTGGCTGGAAGCAGACAGAATGGGATTCCTTTTGGATGCTGTTACTCAAGAGAAATTTGAAGTGCAGCGTGCAACAGTGAAGAACGAGCGAGGACAGAGCTACGACAACCGCCCGTATGGTTTGGTAAGTGAAAAAGTAATGCAGGCTCAGTACCCTCAGAATCACCCATACCACTGTCCGACAATCGGATATCTGGAAGACCTTGATGCAGCGAATGTTGATGACCTGAAGCGTTTCTTTTTGCGCTGGTATGGGCCGAACAACGCTGCTCTTACCGTTGTCGGAGATGTTGATCCATCTGAAGTATTGGAATTGGTGAAGAAGTATTTCGGAACGATTCCTCGTGGTGCGGAAGTAGAAAATCAAAAGGTAGATCGGTCTGTGTTGGAGGAAGACCGTTACATTTCATACGAGGACAATATTCGCTTCCCACTTATTCAGTTCTCATATCCAACTGTACCGAACTATCATCCAGATGAAGCTCCGCTGGATGTGCTTTCAGACATATTGGGTGGAAGTAAGAATTCTTTGTTCTACAAGAATTTCCAAAAATCTCAAGTTGCGATCAACGCATCTGTTTCTCATCCATGTCAAGAATTGGCTGGTCAATTCCAACTAACTGTGTTGCCTTACCCAGGTAAAACATTGGCAGAAATGGAAGAAATGATCCGTGCTACTCTGAAAGAATTTGAAGAGAGAGGCGTGAATCAAGAAGATCTGGATCGTTTCAAATCTACCATGGAAAGTCAGATGATAAGCGGTTTGGAGACCGTGTCAGGCAAAGCCAGCAATTTGGCTCGTTATCAATATGTTCACGACAACCCTAACTATGTGGCACAAGACCTTCAGCGCTATATGGATCTAACGGTTGAGGATGTAATGCGTGTTTACAACACGTATATAAAAGACCAAAAAGCAGTTATTCTAAGCGTAACTCCCAAAGGGCAAGGACAACTAAAAGCGCGCGAAGACAACTTTGTATATGTGCGCGACACGACCCTTGAAGCCAACATGGCTCAGTACGAAGGCTTAGTTTACAACAAACCAACACCAGAAGAAGACGGTTTTGACCGAAGTGTAAAACCAGCTTCAGGACCAAGCCCAGTAGTTCAGGTTCCCGCTTACTGGACAGCCAACTTCGAAAACGGACTTAAAGTTATCGGAGCTAAGAACGATGAGATTCCTAAGGTTTATCTACGTCTTGGTGTTAAAGCAGGTCATCGTTACGAAGACCCAGCCAAAGCAGGTATTGCAAGTCTTTTCGGTTCTATGATGGGAGAAGCCACTGAAGGCTACACCGCAGAAGAACTTTCAGGCGAGCTGGAAAAACTCGGAAGCTCAATAGATGTATATGCAGGAGATGACGAACTCGTAGTAAACGTTAGCTCACTTACGAAGAACATCGATGCCACTTTGGCTCTACTGGAAGAGGTTATGATGAAACCAAAATTCACAGAAGATGATTACAACCGTCTGAAATTCCAACAAATGGAATCCATTGCCAATCAGGTTAACGAACCTAGAACGCTAGCAGATAACCAATTTGCTGAGGTTCTTTACGGTAAAGGTCACATCATGGCTATACCTTCAATGGGAACGACCGAAACGCTGAGTGGAGTATCGCTAACAGATGTGCAGGAATTCTATGAGAACCGCTTTGCTCCGAACGTCACCAACTTGGTAATTGTAGGAGACATAGAGCAGGATGCCATTCTTGCTAAACTCGATTTCCTTAAAGGTTGGGAAAAGAGAGATGTCACGTTCCCAGAAGCACCAGCAACACCAGAATCAGGTGCAACTAAGATCTACTTGGTTGACAAGGCGGGTGCTGCACAAAGCGAAATAAGAATGGGTTATCTATCTATGCCGTTCGATGCCACGGGCGAGTATTATCGCTCTCAGCAAATGAACTTCATTTTAGGAGGTGCATTCAATAGCAAGATTAATCTGAGTTTGAGAGAAGATCATGGTTGGACATACGGTGCGTTCTCATATTTCAATGGCAGCGAGAATGTTGGTCCGTTCATAGCGCAGGCTGGGGTTAAAAAAGAAGCTACGGACAGTTCTGTGGTTGAATTCATCCGAATTCTGAAAGACTACAGCGAAAACGGAATTTCCGAGGAAGACCTAGCTTTCACGAAAAGCTCTGTAGGGCAGAAAGACGCACTGAAGTATGAGGCAGGTTACCAGAAAACAGGATTCTTGAATAAGATTCTTCGTTTTGGTCTTGATGCTGATTTCACTGAAAAGCAGAGCGAGATCCTTCAATCTCTTACAGTAGAGGAAGTTAACGCTTTGGCCGCTAAGCACATTGATGTGGATAAGATGGCCATTGTAGTTGTTGGCGACAAAGCCAGCATTTACGAAGGGCTGAGCAAACTTCCTTACGAGATTGAGGTGGTTAACTTAAGCGTTGAAGTAGCTAAAGATTAAGCAATCACATCATTGCAAATAGAGAAGGCCGTTCGGGAAACCGAGCGGCTTTTTTATTTCCTCTTTTTCTGAAAAAAGAGCTTCAACAGATCCGCACAATCATCGGCCATTATGCCCCTTTTTATTTTCGTTTTCGGGTGCAGCAGACTACCAATCGTTGAAAACCCTCTCTTTTCATCGCTTGCTCCAAACACCACGGCATCAACCTGGCTCCAGAAAAGAGCACCGGCACACATCACACAGGGTTCCAACGTAACATAAACCGTACATCCTTTAAGGTATTTGCCTCCAATAAAATCCGCTGCCGATGTTATGGCCTGCATCTCGGCATGGGCCGTTACATCATTCAAAGCCTCTGTAAGGTTATGCGCTCTTGCAATTACACGCTTGTTGGCAACAACCACTACTCCAACAGGAACTTCGTCTTTATCAAAGGCTTTTTGCGCCTCTTTCAAGGCTTCCTTCATAAAATGTTCGTCAGAGAATATGCTCAATTCCATACGATCAAAGGAAGTAAATGAAATGGAAATCTTAGGGACTGAATTTCCTACCTTCGCGGCCTGAAAAACAAGCACGAAATGCATCGTTCACACACTTGCGGAGAATTAAGGGCAGAACACATAGGCCAAGAAGTAACATTAAGCGGTTGGGTACAGCGCGGGCGCGACCTTGGCGGAATGACCTTCATCGATCTTCGAGATCGTTACGGATTAACGCAGATAGCGTTCAACATGGAGGTGAATGAGGAACTTTGCTTGAAAGCCCGCGAGCTAGGCCGCGAATTCGTTATAAAGGTGAAAGGTAAAGTCACTGAGCGCGAAAGCAAGAACAAGAATATGTCAACCGGAGATGTTGAGATCATCGCATCCTCGCTAGAGGTTCTTAACTCTGCCAAAACCCCTCCTTTTACCATTGAAGACAAAACAGATGGTGGCGAGGAGATACGAATGAAATACCGCTATTTAGACCTTAGAAGGAGTAAAATGCGGACCAACATGGAGTTGCGTCATCGTCTTTCCATCGAGACCAGGAAATTCATGGACGAGCAAGGATTCCTTGAAGTGGAAACACCTTACCTGATCAAAAGCACCCCAGAAGGAGCCAGAGATTTCGTGGTTCCATCGCGCATGAACGAAGGCCAATTCTATGCACTGCCGCAGAGTCCGCAAACGTTTAAGCAATTGCTCATGGTTTCAGGCTTCGATAAGTATTATCAGATAGTGCGTTGCTTCCGCGATGAAGATCTGAGGGCCGATCGCCAGCCTGAATTTACCCAGTTGGATTGCGAAATGGCCTTTGTGGAACAGGAAGATATTTTGAACATGTTCGAGGCTTTGACCCGTCATCTTTTCAAAACTGTAAAAGGCATTGAACTGAAGGAATTCCCACGAATGGAGTATGCTGACGCCATGCGATTGTATGGTTCAGATAAACCAGACATCCGTTTCGGAATGCAATTCGTGGAGTTGAATGATGTAGTAAAAGGCCAAGGGTTCGGAGTGTTTGACAATGCTGAGTTGGTGGTTGGCATCAATGTTAAAGGCGGAAATGAACTCACTAGAAAGCAGATAGATTCTCTGACAGATTTCGTGAAACGACCACAGATCGGAGCCACAGGACTGATCTACTGCCGACACAATGAGGACGGTACGTTTAAAAGTTCGGTAGATAAATTCTTTGCAGAAGATAAATTGGCCCAATGGGGAAAAGCGTTCGCATCAGAAGCGAACGACCTGATGTTCGTAATGGCCGGAACGGAGGAAAAAGTACGCAAGCAACTTTCCGAACTCCGTCTGCATATTGCAGAAATGCAAGGCCTCATGAATCCACAGGAATTTGCTCCACTTTGGGTGGTCAACTTCCCGCTGTTGGAATGGGACGAAGAGACGAATCGGTTCCATGCTATGCACCATCCGTTCACATCGGCCAAGCCAGAAGATCTTCACCTGATGGAAAAAGAACCAGGTAAAGTGCGCGCAAACGCCTACGACCTTGTAATAAACGGAACAGAGTTAGGTGGCGGATCTATCCGAATTCACGATAAAGGACAGCAGAAACGCATGTTCGACCTTTTAGGATTTACTGAAGAAGAAGCTAAAAACCAGTTCGGATTCCTCAT
>JAGYJL010000115.1 GCA_018402015.1 Flavobacteriales bacterium
TCAACATAAAAAGTTGTTGTGGAACTAAGATTCGGAGTAACAAACGTACTTCCGGTTCCTAACTGAGAACCACCACTGGCCTGGTCGTACCATGTAATGGTGCCACTTCCGTTGGCCGCTAGCGAAAGCGAACCTGCCGAACAACCAAATGCGCCTACAGCGGAAGGACCTTCAGGTCTGTCAACAACAATCAGATTATTGAATGAAACGGCATCGCTGCCAAAGCCATTGGTAGCGGTAAGAGATACGGAGTAAGTGCCTTCATTCTGGTACGTATGTGTTGGGTTCTGATCAGTTGAGGTATTCCCATCACCAAAATCCCACAGCCAAGATGTTGCACCGTTTATAGATTGGTCGGAGAAACTTACTTCGCCATTACAAGAAACCGTGGCCGAAGAAACGAAGTTGGCGGTTGGAGGTGAGTTTGGCTGCGTGCACTGCCAAGTAAGCGCAAAACCAGATTCGTTCAAGTAAATATCTGATTCTTGCCGAATGGTGATGGAGCCGCCTGAAGAGGTAATTGATCCGCCATTAGGTAGCGCATTACCATCATATTGCCCAATAAGCGGGCTGTTGGTGTTCGGTCCGTCATAAATGAAGAGATAATCGTAGCCAGATTCGTAGGAAAATGAACTGAAATTAATGGTAATGGAAGTTGCTCCTGGAGGAGATATGGTGGTTGTAACGCTGTTGTTGTCTTGGTAATTCTCATTCGGACCGCCATCATCATACAACGTTCCGGTACACCACGTAAGCGTTTGATTTCCGTCATCTGGCATCAAGGCTACGCATGGGTTATTCGGATCGATGCTGATGTAATTCTGCTGAACGAGGTTGTCTGTTCCACAGCTTTCACCATCCGTGTATAACGAAACGGTGTAAACACCATTGGCAGTGTAGGTATGCGATGGATTAACAGCCGAACTTGTAGTGCCATCACCGAAATCCCACGTATAAGCGGCTCCATTGGCACTGAAATTCGTGAAGTCGATGGTTACCGGAGCTTCACAATTGGAAGTGATGGAAGCTGCGAAATCTGATACTACCGTAGGATCAAATTCATCGCCAACACCTACTGCATACCATGCATTTGTAGTGGCTATTACTTGTGGCGAACAACCGCCAAACAGATCAATGGCCGATTGAATAGAGTAAAACCGCGCGTCTGCATATTCAGATGTCTGACCAAGGTAAACCGTTAGACTACGGTAGGCAATGGCCTCTGCATCCTGTATCCCAATTCCAATTACGTTGTAGCTATCGCCCAGATCATTGGTGCCTGTTTCGCCATCAGCAAGAATCACAAACCATTTATTCTGAACACCGCTGTTAATGTGCACGCCACCGTTATCGCCCGCACCAGTAAACCAATTTGTACCGTTGTATGTATCGGGGTCTCCGTATGCATTCGGGTTGCTCATGGAGCGGAGTGTTCCCACATCTTCGCCCATCAGCCAATCGCCAGAGGAAGGGTTTTGAAGCCACTCAACACAAGCTCCGAAGATGTCGGAGAACGATTCGTTGAGGGCGCCATATTCGTTTTGATAGATGAGGTTAGCACTGTTTTCTGTTACACCATGGGTCATTTCATGTCCGCAGATATCCAATGCTGTTAGTGGATTTCCATTTCCATCTCCGTAGGTCATGCGCTGGCCGTCCCAGAATGCATTGAAATAATCTACATCGTAATGCACGTAACTATTGATCTGCATGTTATTGTCGTCAATACTCTGGCGGCCGTGCTCATTGAGAAAATAATCGTAGGTCATTTCGGCACCCCAATGCGCATCTGTAGCGTACTGATCCAGGTTGCCGTTTACGTTATTCCAGTTGTTGTCGTTGTCTGTAAAATCGACCGAGTTGCCGTAGTTGGTTCCCGTGTTCATGTCGAAAGTTCGAATGCCACTTCCTCGTCCAGCTTCACGAAGTCGGAAACCTCCATTGAAACTATCTGCAACAATACTTTTCGTTCCGCTATGACCGGTTTGTGCTGTACCAACGGCATCTGCGGAGCAAATACGGTCGTTCTTGAAAAGGACCTCGCCCGTTTCGGCATCCACAAAAACCTCATAACGCCCAACAGGATCGTGTGCGTAGATGTCGAATTTGTACGCCAATCGGAACGCCTGCGTGTCCTTGAAATCGAAGTTCGGGTTGATGTACACCGATTCACCTTTTGGGAAATAAGTAGCGCTGGGGTCTTCAGTTTCCCATTTCAAGTGAGCTTCTTCTCCTGGTAATTCCCATTTGTAGGAATTTGCGCCAATGTGCTGCTTGGCGTTTTCCAAGGCAATTGTTTCTGTCAAGGAAGCTTGTTTGATGTCCATCTGAGATGGCAACTTGCCATTGATGGACAGCACCATGTCATTACGGCCATGGGTGTAAATGAACGCTCCAAAAACAGGAATGCCGCTGTTCGTTACCTGATAACGAATGTGTTGCATTCCGAGCTTGTCCACCTCTTCGCGAAGCTTTACAAAACTGATGTTCTCATTCAGATCAAAGGTTTTCTTGGCCCAAGCTGGAAATTTGGAGGCAGGAAACTGAGCGCCCTCAAGAAGTTGAATGTAATCGATCTGACCAGTGGGATCCACACGAACGGTTTTGCTTCCGCTTATCAACCTGTCGGCCTCGGCTCCTTGAAAGGTTTGGGCTGTGGCGTTTACGAAGAGGAATGAGAGCACAAGTGCAAAAACAGAAAATCGGATTCTCATGGGTTGGACGGGGTGATAATTTCTAAGTCTAAGAATACAACAAAAATCAATTTATGTTCGTCTTCTACTGTCCTTTCAGCACAGTCAATGCGATTTTCGATAAACATTCGTGTCGCACTTTGCCTTATTTATTCGCTTAATCACAACGTTAAATTGGCTTTCTTTGGACTCGCATGATTCGTAGCACTTCAGATGGGGCCGGGATTACCTTGAGATGGGATCTCCAATGGAAAAAGGATGTGATTTTTCTCTTGACATTGGTGAGCTGTGCCTTCGCCTATCAATACGAGCGCCATTTGGCCCTTGAGCCTTCCGGACCGCACACTTGGCGTCAGGCGGATTGCACATCGATCATCGATAATTATTACTCGCATGGCATGCGGTTCTTTTGGCCGGAGATTCATTACCGCCTTAGCGATGGCGATACATCGGGCTACACCGCTGGCGAATTTCCGGGCCTTTACTATTTCAACGCATGGCTTTGGACACTTTTCGGAAAACACATATGGATACCGCGAGTTGTTTCGTTGCTAATCACTTTTCTGGGGCTGTTTGCCCTGTTCCGGGCTCATTTACTGTGGACCAAGAGCTTTTTTTGGTCGTTGGTGAGTACGCTCCTCATATTTGCCACTCCCGTTATTGCTGAGTATGGAATGAATTTTCTGACGGATGTTCCCGCATTCGGATTTGCCTTGATGGGGTGGTACTTTTTTACCCGCTTTTATTTTGAGCGAGGAATGAGGTTTTTGTGGACGGCCTGCTTCTTTTTTATGCTTGCGGGCCTACTTAAGGTCTCGGCATTGATTCTTTTCGTTTGTATTGGGGCGGTATTCGTGTTAGATGTCCTTGGTTTGAAGATGGGACCAAAGCGTTCCAAACTGTTCGATCGTCCGATAAAACAAGGCTTGGCCTTGGCAGCTACGGTGGCTGGAGTAGTCGCTTGGTATGCATACGCCAACTATTTCAATAATGAGCACGGAGGACGCTACACGTTCAATAATGTTTGGCCCATTTGGAAATTGAATGCGGATCAGATCGGTAGTATAGCTTCGGCTTTTTGGGAGTGGGCTGGAGTATTTGTCTTGCCTAAATATTTCTGGTTTGCGGTGCCAATCCTTGTCATCGGTTGGGCATTCATCATCAAGGGCACAAGCAGATTCATCGCTACGGTTTCAGGATTAACACTGGTGGGTGTGCTCATGTATTTCGGATTCTGGTATCAGGCGATCGATCAGCATGATTACTATTTCGCAAATGGTTTTGCGTTGGCGGTTGTGTTGCCATTGCCCTATCTCACTTCCAAGATCGATTTGCTCCCATTCTTTAAAACCTGCACGAAATTGATTGCGATCGGGTTTCTCGGTTATGGGGTTCTGTACACGAAACAGAATCTCGAATTGCGTCATTTTCCCGTCCAGAATGAGAGGTATTCGCTGATGTACTTAGGTACGGTTGATTTGATGAAATGGTATCATTGGGAACGAACTTCCCGTGTGCGTGCCTTGGGAGATCTTCAGCCGTTGCTCGACTCCTTAGGCGTTACTCGACAGAAAAGGGTGATTGTTGCACCCGACCCAACGTTCAACCATACACTCTACCTGATCGATCGAAAGGGATGGACAAGCTTTGGTGATCGTCCGTACAGAAAGTTAGTTGACGATTGCATGGAAAAAGGAGCGGAGTTTTTAATTGTCATCCATCCAGATGTTTTCCTGACACCTGGGATGGAGAATATCCGACAATTCAGAGTCGGGCAATTGCAGAATGCCGAGGTTATAGACCTCAAAGCCTTTAAGCAAGCCGGGTATCCTTAATTGATAATAAAACAAAAGGGCGCTCCTAGTTGAAGCGCCCTCAAACCAATTGATATGTAAATCACATCAATTCTTCACGAGCTTCATCACGGCTCCCGAAGTTTCTTCACGTATAAAGTAGATTCCTGCTGAGAAAGAACTGGCATCAATGCTGGTTCGTCCATTGATCGTTCTCGAAAGAACCACTTCGCCCATGGCGTTCATCACACTGATCTGTGTAGTGGCAGCGGCCTCAATCACAAACTCATTAGCGAATGGGTTTGGGTAGATGTTCAGAGAGCTTACAGCTGCTTCGTTCACTCCAACCGATAGCACCTCTATGTATTGGCTCGGAGTTACACCCGGCTCGCATGGGAAATCGATGAATGTAGCTTCCAAAGAATAGTT
>JAGYJL010000116.1 GCA_018402015.1 Flavobacteriales bacterium
TATTGGATTTTGCCCTCCACAATCTTCAAAATCTCCCGCTCCATTTCAATGGCTTCTTTCTCCAGTTTCTGAGCTTTCGTAAGCAGGTCATCCAAGAAGGTTTTGTCCTTCAAACCTGAAGCATTGATCTTCACATTGAGGTGGGCGCCTATTACGGCCGTTCGGGCGCAGAGCGCGCCAACGCCAGCATCGGTCACCGAATTCGGGTTGCCCGTTTCGGCCATGGCTTTGATCAACTCAAACGAACTGTGCGAAACTTCCATCACACGGAAAGGCACCTGAATGGCGTATTTGGTGGCCGCCTGAATGGCCTCCGAACGCGCAGCCTTCTCGGCATCCGTTCCTTTCGGTAGACCAAAAGCCGCCATGATGGCGTTGAACGAAGTCGTGTCCTCATCCACCAAGTGCAACAGCTCATCTTTAATGGCCTGACCTTTTTCAGCCCACACGGAGAACTCCTCCCAACGGTCGTCCCAACCACGTTTGTGGCTACTCAAATTGGCAACCATGGTGGCCAACGCAGCACCCATCGCACCCACGTAAGCCGAAATGGAACCGCCACCAGGCGCAGGACTTTCGCTTGCGGTCTCATCCGCAAAAGCGGTCAGGCTCATGTCCACCAACTTCTTGCGGCTGTCTTCTTGCCGCATTTTGTATTCAATAATGCGCTCGTTCGGGTCGAAAGGAGCGAGGTCGTCCAATCCCAACGATTTGACGGCAATTTTCACCAGTTCGCTTTCAGAAACACCCACCGAGCGTTGCTGCTTGCGCAGGAAATACTTGCCCGCATCGGTCATCGCCTTTAGCGGCACCAACCCGACCAATTCTGAACCCGTTACACGGATGCCACGCTCGTTGGCCTTCTCGCAAGCGGTGTCAAACGCCTCGTGCATCGAAGTGATGCTGATGTTGGTGAGGTTGAGCGAAACCTGCGCAATGCCGTATTCCTCAATGTACCATCCAATGCCTTTCACGGCTTTCAGCGCACCTTTTTCGCGCGCTGGTTCTCCGTTTTCATCCAACACAACTTCTCCCGTTATCGGGTCGCCTTTTCTCAGCACGCGACCGTTTTCCCGCAGATCGAACGCGATGGAATTCGCTCTACGAACCGAAGTTGTGTTGAGGTTGATGTTGTACGCCACCAAGAAATCACGCGCAGAAATGGCGGTAACACCCGAACCTTTGATGCGGTCGTTGAATTCTGCCGGACCGAAATCAGGTTTCCATGCAGGATCAACCAATTTCTTAGGTAAACCTTCGTATTCTCCCGAACGGCAAGCCGCTAGGTTTTTGCGTTTTGGCTCGGTTGCAGCATTCTCGTAGAAATAGCCTGCAATGCCGAGTTCTTCGCCAACGCGTTTGCCTAGTTTGTGAGCATACGGCACCACTTCATCCATGGTAATATTCGCAATCGGAATAAGCGGACAAACATCCGTTGCTCCAAAACGTGGGTGTTCGCCAGTTTGCTTGCTCATATCAATGAGTTCTGCTGCTTTTTTGATAAGAAGAAAGGCTGCTTCAATTACGGGCTCTGGTTCGCCCACAAACGTGATTACGGTTCGGTTGGTAGCCGCTCCTGGATCAACATTTAAAAGTTTAACACCTTCTACAGTTTCCACTACAGAAGCAATGGCGTTTATCTTGGCTTTATCGCGTCCTTCAGAGATGTTCGGTACGCATTCTATGAGTTGTTTCATGTCTTGGCTTTATTGGGTAATGCCAAAACTAAAAGGATGCGCGGATCTTAACGAGAAATAATGAAAGACTTTCTGAAAAGCTTAGCATTATCAGAAGCCATTAGGATATACGCTCCGGACCTGAGTTCTGAGACGCCTAATTCCACTTGGCTAAGTCCTGTAGAGTTTGCAGTAAGCACAGTTCTGCCCTGTGTGTCTAAGATTTTTAATTGATAGTTGGTTCTTGAGTCCTCAGAAAATCTAACGTTCAGCGTTTCGTTTGCTGGGTTTGGAAAAACAGTCATTGGATTGCTCTCCTTTATTTCCTCGACCGAGTTTGGATTTTGTCCGGGGCGATGCCATCTGTTTTCACCGTCTAGCATCAGCATTTCAACGCCAAGCGTTTGGTCGTCTGTTAACTGAAGTTTATCAGAATACCAGATCTGAGCAGTAAGGGTGTCTGGAGTGATTTTCACGATTCCGTAACCGTGGTCAACAAAATTGGTGAATTGATGGTGTGGGTTGATTCCGCCACTGATATCAGCTGCTATGTTGGCAATAGGTTCTGCAACACCCGATTCGTCAAAATTACCTCGGCTGATGCTTGCTGGTATGAACTCCACGCCCAAAGCGCCTTCACCCGTTTCGCCATTGTAAGCAGCACTGTTTCGTGGTTCACGACTCAAATCCATGCAGAACGACATATGCACATCTCCACTAATCACCATCAAATTGTCAATTTCATTTTCCTCCACGAATCGCAGCACAGTGTCACGCTCTGCCATGAATCCGTCCCAACTTCCATCATCAAAAACACCTCCAGCATTTGGAATTGGTAGCCATTCTGGAATTCCCTCTGAGTACCATCCACCGAACATTTTCTGGTTTCCCACAATGCGCCATTTCGATTCAGAGTTTCCTAATTCTTGAATGAACCAGCTGCGTTGGTCGTTGGTGAGTACAGACGGTTCTCCCGGAGCTACTTCATCAATATTTCGAAACTTCTCAATGTCAATCATTATAAGGTCAAGCAGATTTCCAAAGGAGTAGGAGCGATGAATGCGCTCGATGTCATTGTGATAGTCTCTTCTTGGAACGTATTCCCAGAAGGCCTGTCCGCCACCTTCCGTGCCATCACCAAAATCGTGATTATCCCAAATGACAACCCATGGATGCATTTGTCTTGCCAACCGTAGATCAGGATCGAGGAGATAATAAGCATGACGGTCGCGCCATTCTTGCAGGTTTGTTGGGGTTGTTGGAAATGGGTCTGGAACACGAACTTGCTCCTCAGCGTCAACAAAATCATAAATGTAATCTCCCAGATGAACCATCAAATCGATGTCATCATTGTTGGCAATGTTTCTATACGCGTTGAAGAAACCAGAGTAAACACTGCTGCAAGAAGCTACACCAAGAGTAAACTCTTGCACATCACCAACGGGGGCAGTCTTGGTTCTGCCTACTTGTGATGTTTGTCCAGATTCGCTGTCGGTAAAGCGGTAATAGTAATAGGTATTTGGTTCGAGTCCGTCTACTTCAACTCTAACACAAAAGTCGTTGGAGGCCAAAGCATCAACAGTTCCATTAGCAGTGACGTTCGAGAAACTCATGTCATTCGAAACTTCCCAAGTCTGGGTTTGAATTACTGGAGCTGGAATTGCAGCAACTTTGGTCCAGATGACCACGCCATCAGGAGTTGGATCGCCACTTGCAACTCCCCAGTAAAAGGGAGCAAAAGCCGTGTCTCCGTACATGTTTTCAGGAAGTGATGTTTGAGCAAAAACCAAGCTGGAGCAGAACAAAAGAAGGAGGTTGAAGAAAGAGCGCATGTAAGTAATTGTATCCTATAAAGATACAAGAACACATGTTCAGAACACTTCGTTCAATTTTTCTTTCTGGAGTAACCCTCGATAAGCACATCTTCGATAAGATCGCTTCCGAAGCGGTAAGGAATGTTATTGATGGAATTGATTGGTTTGGTAATGATGAGATTGGCCTTTTTTCCTTTGGTGATAGAGCCGAGTTCGTGCTGGAGTTCCATCGCGAAAGCACCATTTATAGTTACTGCGTTGATGGCTTCTTCAGGGAGTAGTTTCATCTTCAGACATGCCAATGAAAGCACAAAAGGAACGTTTCCACTCGGTGTGCTTCCTGGATTGTAGTCGCTTGCAAGGCAGAGCGGAAGGTTGGCCTCGATTAGTTCGCGGGCTGGAGCATACGGAATTCCCAAGAAGAAGGAGCAGGAGGGAAGCACCGTTGGAATGATATTACTGTTGGCTAGGTCGGACTTGTCCTGTTCGGTCATCACTTCCAAATGGTCCACCGAAATGGCGTTGTGCTGAATTCCTACTTGAATTCCTCCAATAGATGTGAACTGGTTGACATGGATCTTTGGTTTCAGCCCGTGCTTAATTCCTGCTTCCAAAATGCGCGAAGTTTCGGCTGGCGTGTAGTAATTCGTTTCGCAGAACACATCGATGTAATCCGCCAGTTGTTCTTCGGCAATTACAGGAAGTATTTCCTCAATGATCAATCGAATGTATTCCTCGCGGTTCTGCTTGTATTCGGCAGGAATGGCGTGTGCACCAAGGAATGTGGCTTTGATAGTCAGTGGATGATTTTCTTTCAAATGCTTGATAACGCGCAGCATTTTCAATTCACCTTCCACCGAAAGTCCGTAGCCGCTTTTGATTTCTACCGCACCTGTTCCCAAGTGCATGATTTCGTTCAAGCGTTCTGTTGCAGAAGCAATCAACTCATCCTCAGATTTACCTGCCAATTTCTTCGCAGAGTTCAGAATTCCACCACCAGCAGCAGCGATCTGCTCGTAGCTCAGACCTTTAATTCGTCCAACGAATTCTTCTTCTCTGGTATCTGCGAAAACCAAATGTGTGTGGCTGTCGCACCAAGTGGGGAGAACCAGTTTTCCTGTGGCGTCAATGACAGCTTTCGGTTCCTCCGGACAATCGTCCATTGAGCCAAAATCTTCAATAATTCCGTGTTTAATGAGAATCCAAGCGTTACCAATACTCGGCAGTTTAGCCATGTCCTTTCCACGCACAGGAAATCTTCCTTCTTCTCGAACTTGAACAAGCTGTTTGATATTCTTAATAAGCAGTGCTGACATGAGCGCAAATTATGAAAAGGAAAACTTCGTCCGCTACTTCCATTTACAACGCGTTCAGTTCCTTAATTTCGAAGCTGATTTCA
>JAGYJL010000117.1 GCA_018402015.1 Flavobacteriales bacterium
ATAGGCAGAGTTTTCGTTAATTCTGTTTCTCTGAACACGATTACTCGCATAATGGACCAGAAACAGAAAAATAGGCACCAGAATAAAATCCCAAATTCCGAGGTACTTCATTTCCGGAATTGTGATGAAAACATGCTCATGACGCCAAATTTACTCAAGGTGTTGGGAGATAGGCTATTTTCGCTCAAATGAATGTGCTTTACCTTAGTTACGATGGATTGACCGATGGCCTTGGCCGATCTCAGGTTCTCCCTTATATATTCGGACTAAAGCAACTAGGACATACGTTTACAATTGTCAGCTTTGAGAAGGAGACTCCATTCAAAAGGGATAGCGCCAACATTCAGATGTTGATTGATGAAGCAGGAATAAGATGGGTACCACTGAAATACACTAGCTCACCTCCTATCCTTTCAACTGTTTACGATGTAATTCAACTTCGGAAAACGGTGGAGCGCCTTCAGCTCCAAACCCCTTTCGACATCATTCATTGCAGGAGCTATATCACTTCCTTAGTTGGCTTGGTGATGAAACGCAAGTATGGGTTAGGATTTGTTTTTGATATGCGCGCTTTCTACGCTGACGAACGAGTTGATGGCGGCATATGGAATCTGAAAAATCCCGTATTCAAAACGGTTTACAACTACTTCAAACGGAAAGAGCTTGCTTTTCTGAGCAACGCAGACCACACTATTTCTCTTACTGCCAAAGGAAAAGACATCATCCATTCATGGAATACCGTACAGAACCAACCCGTTGCCATAGAGGTGATACCGTGCTGTGCCGATCTGAATCACTTCCATCCCAGTCGTATCAATACTTCCAAAAAAGAAGAACTTAAGACCCATTTCGGTTTTACGGATGATGATTTTGTGATCACATATCTCGGTTCGATCGGAACATGGTACATGTTAGATGAAATGCTTGACTTCTTTAAGGTCTTGATTCGGAAACGGCCACATTCGAAATTCCTTTTCATCACTACCGACAATCCTGATACGATTCTTCCGAAAGTGGAATCAAGAGGAATTCCAGCAGATAGAATCATCATTTCGCCAGCAAGGAGAGAAGAGGTCCCAACATTTTTGAGTTTGGCCAATGCCGCCATTTTCTTCATCCAGCCAGTTTTTTCCAAGTCTGGCTCATCACCCACAAAACATGGCGAAATGCTTGGAATGGGTTTGCCCGTTATCGCTAATTCAGGTGTTGGCGATGTTGACAGAATTATCGAGGACACGAACAGTGGAATTCTTGTTAAGGAGTTCACAACCGAAGCCTACGAGAAGGCGGTTGACCAAATTGACGACCTGCTAAAAATTCCAACAGAAACCCTTCAGGCCGCAGCCCAGAAATACTACTCGCTGGAAGAAGGTGTTAAGCGATACAACTCCGTATATGAGCAGGTTTATGCTCAGTGATGGTATTTTTCGTTCTTCAGAATAGTGAAACCCCGATACAATTGCTCGGTAAAGAACAACCTCACCATTTGATGTGTGAGCGTCATTTTAGATAAACCGAGTTTGAAATCGGCACGCTGATACACGTCATCTGAAAACCCAAAGGCACCACCGATCAAGAAAACTATTCTTCTGTGACCACCATTCAACCATTTCTGAAGTTTTTCTGAAAAAGCAATTGAAGTGAATTCCGTTCCTCTTTCATCCAACAGAATCAAATAATCTTGACCGGTTAAACTTTCCAGAATCAACTTTCCTTCAGCCGATTTGAGTTCATTTTGGCCTAGTTTCTTGAACTGTTTGGGTGTTTTCAGTACTTCTATTTCCAACGAACAATAGTGTTTCAATCGGCTTACATAACGATCAATTGCTCGGCTCAACTCGGCATCATCGGTTTCTCCAACAAGAAAAAGGCACAACTTCATGGTATTCCTTTGGTGTTGGTCAAAGTATAGATTTATTTTGTGGTGCAACAACTTGGCGTGGCGCGATTCTTGTCAAGTGACAACCGAAGCAATGATGAAGAAAATAACATCCCTATTCCTTTCCGTGTGTTTTGCGTTGTCCGTAGCCTTTGCGCAAGACGCCAACGAAACCATTAATTCAGCTATTAAACTGGGTAACTACAAGGAACTTTCGAAGTTCTTTGACACGAAAGTGGAACTTTCTATTTCCAACAAAGAAGACAGTTACAGTAAGGCACAGGCCGAGTTGATCATAAAGGATTTCTTTACGAAAGACAAGGTTTCAGGCTATCAGGTCATTCACCGCGGTAAATCGCCAGATGGCGCACAGTACGCCATTGGCACGCTTACCACATCAAAAGGTTCTTACCGAACGTACGTACTAACAAAAGAGGTTGGTGGTGCGCTTCGTATTCAGCAATTCAGAATTGAGCCAAGCGAGTAAAGGCCAATGACGATTGACGATATCATTGACGAGGCTCTTCGAGAAGACATTGGCGATGGCGACCACACTGCCGATGCCTGCATTCCTGAAGGTACGCAAGGAAAAGCCCAACTTCTTGTAAAAGAAAATGGCGTGATTGCTGGTGTTGAATTGGCGCAGCGCATCTTTTCGAGATTCGACAAAAACCTAAAAGTTGAAGTTTTCATTCAGGATGGTACCGAAATAAAGGTTGGCGATATTGTTCTGACTGTTGAAGGTTCTTCTCGCTCGATTTTGAAGACCGAACGGTTGGTGCTGAATTTCATGCAGCGAATGAGCGGTATTGCAACTAAGGCTGCCAATTTCAATAAACTAATTGTTGGCACCAATTCTAAGCTATTAGACACACGAAAAACAACCCCACTGCTTCGCGAAATTGAAAAGTGGGCAGTGAAGATCGGTGGAGGAGTCAATCACCGTTTCGGCTTGTTCGATATGGTGATGATAAAGGATAATCACATCGACATGGCAGGTGGAATTCCTCAAGCTATTGAACGCGTCCATCAGCACTTGAAATCTATCGGAAAAGACCTGAAAATTGAAATTGAAGTACGAAACTTTGATGAACTGAATGAAGCCCTTTCCGTAGGCGGTTTTCATAGGATCATGCTTGATAATTTCCATCCAGATGATGAGAAAAAAGCCGTGGAATTGATTGCCGGACGTTACGAAACGGAAGCTTCGGGAGGCATTACAGAAGCCTCCATTAGGGCACATGCATTGGCTGGGGTTGATTACATTTCGGTAGGCGCGTTGACGCACAACATCAAAAGTATCGACCTAAGCCTGAAAGCGTTCTGACATGCTCAGAAAATTCATTGTCAAAATATTGCAGCTTCCGATAATTAGGAATTTGCTGCGTCTTTCCAAGGAAATCCGAATTCCCGGTTTTGATGGTCTGCCCTTGTATGATGTAACGGCATTCTTTGTTAAAGGATTACAGAATGGTTGGCTTGGTTTACGTGCTTCGGCCGTTGCATTCAACTTCATTCTTGCCATTTTCCCTGCCATCATTTTCATTTTCACACTCATTGCGTACATACCAATTGATGGATTTCAGGAACAACTATTGAATTTGATGGAAGTGTTTCTTCCGAAAAATGTATTCGAAAGTGTGAATGAAACCTTCGAAGACATCATTACTCGGCAGCGTGGTGGTTTACTTTCTGTTACCGTTATTTCCGCATTGTATTTCTCCACAAACGGACTACACACACTTATCGATAGTTTCAACACCACCTACCACACCATTGAAAGCCGCCCGTATCTGGTACAGCGCGGCATCTCCATTCTACTCACACTCATTTTGGTGATTTTCACCTTGATTGCCATCGGACTCATCATTTTCGGAACGGTTGGCATGGATTTCGTCCGCCAAAAAGGCTGGATTGAAGATGATCTATTGCGCTATGCGCTGAACCTAGCGCGTTGGATAATTATTCTGGCACTCATGTTTTTTGCCATTTCGGTACTGTATTTCCTAGGTCCGGCCAAGCAGACCAAATGGCGATTCTTCTCAGCTGGTTCAACCTTGGCAACCGTACTGGTACTCGTTACCTCTATCGGGTTCAGTTATTTTGTGGAAAATTTTGGACAGTACAACAAATTGTATGGCTCAATTGGAACGCTTGTTATCGTGATGCTGTGGATGTACTTCAACTCAACAGCGCTGTTGATTGGTTTCGAGTTGAACGCAAGTATTGAGGATGCCAAACTGCGCGAAATTGAGCTCAACAAGCGTTCATTGAATATTTCGCTGGAAGAGGAAATTGAAAAAGGAAGCAAATCGTGAGACGAATTTTAACCATCCTGAATCTTCTGATTGCTGGGGTTGTTTTTGGCCAATACAACCCGCTTTCTCCGCCAAACACGTTCCGTTCGACAGATAACCCGCACTACTGGCAGAACCGAGAAATTCCTTCTGATTATTGGCAACAGGATGTGCATTACCGAATTGCCGCTAATGTTGACGAGCAGACCGACATCATTGCAGCCAAAATGGAACTGAGTTACTGGAACAATTCGCCAGACACACTTTACGAAGTGTTCTTCCATTTATATCAGAATGCCTTTCAGCCTGGTTCGTACCACGACCTGCTGGACGGTGCACGAGGCCGCAAGAACAGTTTCGGGAAATATGAGGCCGAAGGAAAAGGAACGGAAGTTCTCTCACTTACCATGAACGGACAGGAAGTGAAACAGGAATTGGACAATACCATCCTGCGAATCATTCCTAACACACCGATTCTTCCGAATTCAAAGACTGAATTCAAAGTGGAATTCAACACCTATTTCGACCAAGGTTCGATGGGTCGAAGAATGAAGAAATTCCAATCGGG
>JAGYJL010000118.1 GCA_018402015.1 Flavobacteriales bacterium
ACTTTGGTTTTGGTATGACTTTGCACTAACCAGCCAAGTTTGAACCCAAGCGATGCCGCAATCCTTTTTCCATTCTTATGAGCATTAGAACGAAAACGGAACTCAATTGGAATGTCTATGAAGTTGGTTGATAGTTTATTGACAGTGATTTTCTGTCCACTGAAGAAATTCGGGTCTAAATGTGTGTAAGAATGTGTCGATGTTTGTTGCCCCCCATCAGCGTCTGTGGTAACCTGATATGTGATAGGGAAAGCCTCCATATGGATGTTATGGGAATTGAACCCTACTCCCGCTGCTAGACTGAAATTGCTTTTGGCTATGACGTAGTCGTATAGAATGGCAACATCAACTCCTCTAGAGGAGAACCACTTAGGAGAAACGGTGGAAGGATGATTTAGCCAACTATCAAAATTCATATTGATAAGAATCATCTCTTTTTTAGGTGGTTTACGCTTTTTCGTTGGCTTAGCATCTGCCACCGTTTGTGAGTCAACCTCCTGTGCAAGCAAGTTCATGCCAAAAGTTAACAGCAATGCGGTGATGATAAATCGTTTCATGACTAATGATATGAGTTTTACGCGTGCGATCATTTAGAACCATTCGGATCCCATTCCAATTCTAGGTCCCAATTCGCTCTGATCTCCGCACCGCTTTCGATAATTCTTATGGGTTCTGGTTGTGTTTTTTTAATATACCGTCCTGTATCCCAGCGGCCATTACGGTTCTTATCTTCTACTATCAGAATATCGTATTTTCCTGGTTCTAATCGAGAGAACTTAATGGTTTCCTGTTTGCTCGCAAATCGTCTTTCTATCAGATTTTGTGAAGAGTTCAGAAGCTCAACGATCAATTGAAACTGTGGGCTTGATCCAATTTTCAAACTCAGTGTGCCGAACATGCTTTCTTCTGATCCTTTGAATTGATTGGCCGTAGAATCATTGAAGAGGTGGTAAATGTCTGTAAATGCAGAATCATGAACTACAAGTTTGTAGTTGTGTCCTTTTTTCCAAGGGTACGTAATGAAGAACTTTCGTAGTGCGGGGTCGGTAGTTGTAATATCGTAAACCACTCTAGAGGAATCTTCATAAAGTTTCATGCTGGAGATATCCATTCCAAGAATGGGATGATTCCATATCAGGACCAGAGGCTCATTTGGCTTAGGCGAATTGCCAGATACTGGTTGGAACGTTGCGGTAAGCGCAAATTTCTCCTCTTTCCGTTTCTGACCTTTTACTTTAACGGATGACTGAAGACTTTCTGAATACTGTTTCATTAGAATCTCAACCGTATCCACAGAGGAATTGCCAACGGAAACAACCAGCTTCATAGTGTCGGGCACCACATCAGTAACCCATACGGTCATAGTATCTAAGGATGCCGAAAGATCGGATAGCATCCATTGCTTCTTGAACGTGACATCTAACATATCGACCTGGAACGATTCGATGGGGCGGTTGTAGACGAACACAAGTTTTCCAAAATAGTCGCAATAAGCCTTTTTCAGAAATTGGGTTGTGTCTTCTTCTACGAACAAGGTCATATCATAACTCGGAATCAATAGACTGCCTGTTTTCTTGATTCGAGAAACGGTGTCGATAACCAAGGAATCACTAGCAATCGTATCAGGAACAATGACCGTGTTTGGGTAATATGGAATGATCAAAGAATCGATGAAGCCGATTTTTTCAGTTGTTACGTCAAACCGATAATTGGCATTCTCGTCCTTCAAAGCGAAAATTTTGAAAGCCTGATTCGCTACGTTCTTCAGTTGATAAGTACCATCTTCACCCGTTCGGGTAAAATAGTCGGGAATTGTATCGAGAGGCAATGAGTCATTGCTGGTCTTATACAGCATTACTAAAGCATCGGCCTCTGGTTCGCCCGTAAGAACGTCCACAAGTTTTCCTTTGACCTGCATACTGTCGAGGTGGGATCCGGTGCTGAATACGTACGTATAATTGTCAAGCACGTTCCCTTCGTTATTATCTCGAATGGCCTCGCCAAAGTTGATGGTGTAGGTAGTGTTGGGGTTTAGGCTCTGTTCAAATTTTATGACCAAAGACTTTTTTCTAAGCTGATAGCTAGGCGATTGCATCATTGGTGGAGAGATGACAATCTGCTCGGCTGGAGATCTTAGTTCGATGAATTCATCAAACCAGATCACGATTTCTTTACCGCTAAAATTGGTGGATAGATTGGCGGGTTCTTCTGAAACTATTTTCGGAGGTGTTTCATCCTTTGGGCCACCAGTTGGCGCAACTTGCTGTGCGCAACCGAACAGCAATATGATTCCTATACCTAGGTAGCCTTTTCTCATTGAAAAGAAGGAATCAATATTTGAACTATCGTTTCCAATCCATGGGCGTCTCGTTCATCGAACTCATTCAAACGGTCGCTATCTACGTCTAGTACGCCCACAACCGTGTTGTTCACAATTATAGGAACTACAATTTCCGACTTTGACAACGAGCTGCATGCTATATGTCCTTGGAATTCATCCACGTTTGGAACAATGATCGTATCAGCGTTTTGCCAGGCGGCTCCGCAAACACCCTTGCCTTTAGCAATTCGTGTGCAGGCCACTGTACCTTGAAAAGGCCCGAGAACAAGTTCATTGTTCTCTACTAAATAGAACCCGACCCAGAAAAACCCGAATGCTTGACGCAGAGCCGCTGCCGTGTTGGCCAAGTTGGCAACTAGAGACGGTTCCCCGAACACCAAACTTTGTATCTGTGGCACAAGCTCTTGGTATGCTGGAGTCTTGTCGGACGTTGTAATTTTCAATTCCTCCATTATCGGGCTAAGAATTCAATAATTATTCTCAAACACTTCTCTGGTGCTTCTAAATGACCCATATGACCGATTCCATTCACAATTTCTAAGTCAATATTTTCATTGAGGACGGCAAGTTTTTCCATGTCAGAAGTTGGAATAACGGAGTCCAATTCTCCATGTAACAATAGTTTTTCAAACAAACTGCTACGCAGAACGTCCAATCGCGGATGGCGTTCCATCATTCCTCGAATGTTGGCAATGATCCCTTGGTCTGTAAACGACTGGGCTATCTCGGCCAACTCATTTATGTTTTCGTTAAGATTGTCTCTGTTTCCGTCAGCAAATAAAGATGGAATAACTGTTTTAACGTAGATAGACTTATTTCGCTTTACAAGTTCAATAACACGTTCGCGATCCAATTTGCGTGTTTGAGAATCTTCGTAAGCTGTGGAATGAAAAAGCACTAAGGCGTTAATTCTTTCCGGGTACATGTGTGCAAGCTCTAGTGCAACGTAGCCACCCATGGAGTGCCCAACAACCTTGAAGTCATTTACCCCTTCTGCATTTAACACAGCCCCTACAGCTTCGGCATGGTCGTGCATCGTGTGTACATACCCTAAGCAACCGGTTTCACCTTGACCAAGTAAATCAACGCATATAACCGTGTAATGCTTTGCAAGCGCTTCAGCGTAACCGTCCCACATTCCACGCTCTTCCAAAAAACCATGTAAGAGCACCAATGTTTCTCCACCACCAACGTGTGAATAAACCACATCAACACCTTTATATACGACAGACTTTCTAGACATAACTTAGCGCAGCGGTCAAAGGTACATACTAAGCGAAACCTGTGATCGTTGAGAAACAAACGATCTATCGATGAATCGAATAATCATAATTGCAGTTCTTGTCGTCCTGGGCTTCACTCAGCAAGCAACGGCTCAGGGCAAACTTGGAGTTTTTATTGGAGGTGGTACCATGTGGTATGCTGGCGACCTTCAAGAGAATGCATGGCCCCACGCCAAAACTCTTCGCTGGACTGCCAATGCCGGCTTACATTGGCAGATAACCCGCAGATGGGGATTGCAACTGAATTACACCATTGGAGAAATTTTGGCAAGCGACCAGTTTGCAAGTGCTGCTAGCAAACAGGCGCGCGACTTCAGGTTTCAAACGCTGATTCATGAAATAGGTCTGCGAGGCACTTTTGATATTCTACCTAACGATAGATGGAAAGTGCTTCCGTATATAACAGCAGGTGTTTCTGCCCTTAATTTTGAACCAAAACGAGATGGTGTTGCACTAAGGCCGTTCAATACCGAAGGCGCCAACTACTCTAATTGGACCTTGAGTATTCCAACAGGTTTGGGAGTAAAATGGCAGATAAACTGCCATTGGGCGCTGAAAGGAGAGGTTCTTTACCATTGGACGATAACAGATTACTTGGATGATGTTAGCGGTGCGTACATAGCCGATTCGGGCGATCCGCAACGCGATTTTTATAGTGATCCAGGTGGGGTTTCACCGCCACGGGAAATGCGTGGAAATCCGAAATGGGACGATGGAATGTATGATATCAATGTAGGAGTGATCTTCTTTTTTACCGGCTGTGGTAGCGGCAAGAAAGGCGGACTGATTGAAGACTGTGAGCAACTCTATAAGGATGTGGATATGGAGAAGCTAATGAATCAGTACAAATAGTAAGGCTGGTTAATGAAGTGCCACTTTAATTGCACTGACGGTTCGTTGAATATGCTCTTCATTTACAATTCCCATGTGGCCAACGCGGAAATATTGGGTTTTGTGCGATGGTAGCAGACCACCAGCGATGATCACTCCGTTCTCTCCAACCTTTC
>JAGYJL010000119.1 GCA_018402015.1 Flavobacteriales bacterium
GATAACAACCGATGGTGGAATCTATCGCTCAACCGATTTCTTCAACTCGGGCAATTTTGAATCTCGGATGTACGGCATTCATAGCTCCGATTATTGGGGTTTTGGAAGTGGTTGGAACGAGGATGTTCTTATCGGAGGATTGTATCACAATGGAAACCTTTCGTTTTACGAGAATTACGGTTACGGAAATTTCCTTCAACTTGGAGGAGGCGAACCTGCCAGCGGTTACGTGAATCAAGGTGAGAACCGAAGGGTTTACTCATCAGATATCAACGGAAAGATAATGCCTGAGAATATTGGCGACCCCGTTCAGAATGTAGGTTTTGGCATCGATCCCAATGAACGTTACTGGGCGGTTGAATCAACGGAATTGGAGTTCGATCCGCGGTGCTATTCCATTGCGTACACAGGTAAAGACCATCAGCTTTGGAGAACGGAAGATAAAGGCACCACCTTCTCGTTATTTGCAGAATTCGGGTCTGATGCAGACAATCGAATCACATACATCGAACAATCATGGTCGAACCCAGATGTGATGTACGTCTGTCAGCAGAATGTGAATCCATCTTCAAGCGGAACGCTTTGGAAAACAACCGATGGCGGGCAGAACTGGAATTCGGTTACGCTTCCATCCGTCAGCAACAGCCGAAAAATGTTGTTGCAGGTTGACCCGACCGACCACAACAATGTTTGGATTGCTTTTGAAAGTACGGGAAACGGACAGCGCGTTTACAAGTCCGAAAATGGAGGGCAATCTTGGACCAACCTGACGACCTCAACGTTGGATGGCGAATCGCCTCGTTCATTGAACCTCATTGGCGGAACCGATGGCGGGGTTTATCTATCTACTAACAAGACGATTTTCTACCGAAACAACTCCATGAACGATTGGGTTGATTTTGGTGACGGACTTCCCGTTGTAACCAATACCTGTATTGCACGTCCGTTCTATCGAGATGGGAAAATCCGCATAGCATCCTACGGAAAAGGAATTTGGGAAAGCGGTCTTCAAGAACAGCAAAGCGCTCCGATTGCGCAAATAATGGTTGATAAATTGGGAACAACGCAACACTGCGAGCAAGATGTCTTTCATTACGTAGATCATTCCATGCTCAATCATGCAAACGCAACTTGGGAATGGACATTCCAAGGTGGAACTCCATCTACCGCCAACACATGGAGCGCAGATGTTACTTACGGTAGCCCCGGAACCCATCTTACGATACTTAGAGTAACCGATGGTGATGGCGATTTCAGCATCGATTCTCTGTATATCACAATCAACGCTTACCAGCCGCTGGCAACGTTGAGTGAGGATTTTGAAACAGTATTCCCGCCAAATGGATTCGAGATCAAGAACGCTGATGACAACATTACTTGGGAGTTAAAAGATGACGTGGGTGGCTTTGGCACAAGCACACAGTGTATGTTCATTAGAGGTTATGATTACACATCCGTAGGACAAGATGACGATGCTGTTGTGAGCGTAGACATGACCTATTTGCAAGATGCTTGGCTAACTTTTGATGTGGCCTATGCCCGTTGGGGTGGTGGCTATTCTGACACGCTTGAGATTCTCGTTTCTACAGATTGCGGAGCTACAATGCAGAGTTTGTACTTCAAAGGGGGAACCGATCTGGCCACGTCTCCTGATTTTCAGGATGGTTGGTTCATCCCGACCGATCAGCAATGGCGTACAGACAGCGTTGACCTTTCTGCATACTATGGAAATGAAGACGTGATGATCACTTTCCGCCATCATTGTGGATGGGGACAGAATACTTACATCGACAACATCAATTTGGACGCGACCAATGTGGTTGGCGTACAAGAAGTGGAAGAAGAACCGATTTTGACGGTTTACCCGAATCCTGTTTCGAGAGATGGAAACCTGCACCTCTACTCCAACCTGAACGAGCCGATACAGGTTGAAATGTACTCGGTGGAAGGTAAACGCATTTACCGCGAAATGCATCCAACCGAAAGTGATGTGAACATGGCTGAACTCTCCGCAGGTTCATATCTCTACGTGCTAACCACCAGCAAACTCATTAAAAAAGGAGTGTTGGTGGTGCAATGAATCCAGGTAATTCTTACGCTACCATTCGACTGGAAAAGATCATCACCGTAACTTTTACGACACCGATAGACCGGAATAAAGTGCTAGCGTAATCTTTACGATACCATTTGACCGGAATAAACTACTACCGTAACTTTTACGACAGCATTTGACTGGAATAAACTGCCACCGTAATCTTCACGATACCATTTGACCGGAATAAACTGCCACCGTAATCTTTACGACAGCATTTGACCGGAATAAACTGCCACCGTAACTTTTACGACACCATTTTACTGGAATGGATTCCTTTACTGGCGCGGGTTTCAGAAGGTTTATGTATGGTATGATGTTGAGGCCGGGTCGGTTCGAGTGTCCCGACAATTATCGGGACGTATTGAGAACCGTTGTTGGCCCAACGACACTTCTCGATACTCGCTTCGCGAACTCGAAGTGACCCTGCTCTTTGAGCCGCTGCACTCATTAAAAGCCACCTGTTAGCAGTTCGTTAACACAAGTAAGATTTAGGTTGCTCTGTCCGCTATCTTCGCAGGTGATGATCAAAGCAGAAAACATCCACAGACGATACGGAGATCTGGAAGTATTGAAAGGCGTAAGCCTTGATATTGCTGAAGGTGAAATTGTGAGCATCGTTGGCGCATCTGGCGCAGGAAAATCGACCTTGCTGCACATTATCGGAACTTTGGATAAAGCCGATTCTGGTTCGGTCATGATCAAGGACATCGAAACGGGAAAACTGAAAGACAAGAAGCTTTCGCAGTTCCGTAATCTCGCCATCGGTTTCGTGTTCCAATTCCATCATCTATTACCAGAATTCACTGCATTGGAAAATGTTTGTATTCCTGCTTTCATTGCCGGAAAAAGCCAAGCCGAAGCCGAAGCAAAAGCCAAAGAATTGTTAGGATTTCTAGGTCTGGCCGATCGTGCAAACCACAAACCATCCGAAATGTCGGGTGGGGAGCAGCAACGTGTAGCTGTAGCAAGAGCATTGGTCAATCAACCTGCCGTGGTTCTGGCAGACGAGCCTTCGGGAAACCTAGATAGTCAATCGGCCAAAGATCTGCATCAGATGTTCTTTGACCTGCGCGATAAGTTCAACCAGACCTTTGTTATCGTTACTCACAACGCTGAGTTGGCCGATATGGCAGACCGCAAACTTGAAATGAAGGATGGACGGATCGTTTAGCGCTAATACTAACTTTGCCTTTATCGCGTATCTTTTCCAATACAACCCCATTCTGTGAAAAAGTGGCTGATATTCATAACGGTACTGATTGTTCTGCTTGGCGGAGGAGGCTACTACTGGTACACGCAGCAGCAACCTTCGGTTGTTTCCAACCCTGTTGATGCCATTCCAACATCGGCTGTACTGGTAATCAGTTATCCCGACATCAACGCCTTTTGGGATTCTTTTGAAGAACAGGATTACTACGAATTGCTTTACCCTGTTGGCGAACTGCAGCGCTATTTTTCTCGCAGTGAATTGTTCGATTCCATTGTTCGCTACGACCCAAGCCTGAAGGAATTCCTGAACGGATCCACCATTTGGTCCTCGTATCATGTTGCAGATTCGGATTCCCTGCAGGTATTTCATGCCTTACAACCTAAATCGGGCAGCGAAACGCAAATACTGCGCACCATGATCGCAGCTTTAAGCAATGCCGGCACGGTAAGTCCGCTGAAGATCGGAGAGCAAGAAGGCTTCACTTTTAAGATGAATGAGCCATCGGTTACAATGTATTTTACCATTAAAAATGGGCTGATACTTTCTTCAAACGACCAAGGTCTTTTAACAAGTTCTCTTGCACAGCTGCAGAGTGGTACAACGCTTCGGTCGCAAGAAGCTTTTCAGAAAGCGATAGATGCTGCTGGAGATAACGTGGAAGCCAACGTGTTCATCAATTACCCACTTATTCCAGACTACTTGTTGCGGGTAATGAAACCTATAATGTTATCAGCACAGGAATTTGTAGGAGATTTTGCATCGTGGACAGAGCTTGATGTAGCCTTCAAGCCAAACGGTCTAACCTTCAACGGATTTACCTACACTTCTGATTCTTCTGAGCAATTCCTTAAGTTGTTTCTGAACCAAGAACCACAGTCTATTGAGTTTCCAGATCATCTGCCTTCCAACACTGCTTCTTTCGTTTTTTGTGGGATCAGCGACATCATCGAGTTTTCATCCGAGTACCGCAATCTCCTCAATTCCCGAGGTACATTGAAGAGCCTTGAGACGAAGTTGGATAGTTTGAATGCTTTTTACGAAGTAGACCTGGAACAGAACCTTCTGGCTTGGATGGGAAACACTTTCGGAATGTGCATTACCGAACCCAAAGCAGTTTCTTTTGCAGATGAGACATATTGGGTATTTGAGGCACGTTCAACACAACTTGCAGCCAAACTTCTTGGCGATCTGAGCACTACGCTTTCAGAAAAAAACGGCACAGACAAATTCAATAGCACTTACAACAATGCCGATATAGGCCAACTTAAACTGCAAGGAATTCTGAGT
>JAGYJL010000012.1 GCA_018402015.1 Flavobacteriales bacterium
AAGGCAGATGTGGCCTCATCTAAGATGAGAATGGGCGGATTGTGCAAGATGGCACGTGCAATGCTGATACGCTGCCGCTGACCACCCGAAAGCTTACCGCCATCTTCGCCAATATTGGTATGGTAGCCTTTATCCAATTGAGAAATGAAATCGTGCGCATTGGCCACTTTGGCCGCAGCAACCACTTCGGATTCCGTAATACCAGTAAGCCCGAAAGCAATATTGTTGAACACCGTATCGTTGAAGAGAATGGCTTCCTGTGTTACAATTCCCAACTTGGCACGGAGATCCCAAGCGCGCACGTCTTGAATGTCGATTCCATCAATGAAAACAGCTCCTGAGCTAGGGTCGTAAAATCGCGGAAGCAGATCTACCAGTGTGGTTTTTCCAGCGCCCGAAGGACCAACAATGGCAATGGTCCTACCGCGCTTTACAATAAGATTGATGTTCTTCAGAACGTTCACTCCGTTCTCGTAAGAAAAACTCACATCGCGGAATTCAATTTCCTTTTCAAATGCAGGAAGGCCAATGGCGTTAGGTTTTTCCTGAATGGTTTCCTCTGCTTCCAGAACCGTGTCTATCCTTTCAACAGCAGCCATTCCTTTCTGGATCATATAAACGGCCGAGGTCAACGATTTGGAAGGCTGAATGAGTTGTGAGAAAACCACAATGTAGCCGATAAAAAGATCGGCCGTAAGGCCTTCGCCTCCCAATACTAACGAGCCACCTCGGTAAATGACCATTACCATAACCAGTGTTCCAAGAACCTCGCTAAGCGGGCTGGCCAGATGTTGCTTTCTGATCATCTGAACCTTCAGGTTCTTGTACTCCTGATTTTCCTTTTGAAACTTCTGGTAAGACGAATCGATGCCGTTGAATGCCTTGATGATCCGAAGGCCCGAAAGCGTTTCGATCATGGTAGATACCAACACGCCCATCTGGTTCTGAACTTTCTTGGAGGAGCGTTTCAGGCTTTTGCCTATTCTTCCAATTACCAGGCCTGTAACAGGTAGCAGAATAAGCACGAACATGGTCAGTTCGGGGCTCCAGACAACCAATGTTCCTAGAAAGAAAATGATGGTGAAAGGTTCCTTGAAAACAACCTCTACCGAACTCATTATCGAGCTTTCCACCTCTTGTACATCGCTGGTCATCTTTGAAATGATATCGCCTTTTTTCTCTTCGGAGAAATAAGCAATTGGTAGGTTGACAACCTTGTTGTACAAGCGATTTCTAATATCTCTCACCACTCCGTTTTTAAGAGGCGCGCTTGCGTAAAGGGCCAAATACCGGAACAGATTTTTGAGAAAGAACGTGATGATCACAAACGCACAGATGAACACTAATGCCCGCATCTGGCCGTCCATGGTTATTTCGCCAGCATCATTCAAAATGAGCTGACTCACTTCGTAGTAAAATCGATCTATGATCGCATTCGGGTTGAGCGAAAATTCCGGCTTTATGGTGACAATGGGCTGAATGCCGAACAGAACGCCAAGCAGCGGCACCACCATTGTAAGCGAGAAAAGCGAAAAAACAACCGATAGAATATTGAACAGAACCACGGTCAGTACTTGACCTTTGTAGCCTTTCAGAAGTCCAATGATCCCCCAATAATTCTGCATGCCGCAAATATACCTTTCAATAAGGAGTGAGAAACGAGGTATTGGCAATGAGTATTGCCTCCGATCTGTGGTTTTAGAATTTGGCGATTGTACCGCGTACTTTTGTAGCAATGGAAACAACACGTCAGAAGAAGGTTTCGAGGGTTATACAACGTGAGTTGGGAACGTATTTCCAACGCAACGCAAGTAGCTACGCCAAAGGAGGAATGATAACGGTTACCACGGTTCGGGTAAGTCCCGATCTGGGTATTGCCAAAGTGTATCTCAGCATTTTTGCCGTGCCTGATAAGGAAGCGGTTCTTGAGCTGATAAAAGAACGCACGTGGGAAGTAAGAAAGTTCCTTGCTGCAGAGCGTAACGAACTTCGCATTGCGCCAGAGCTGCATTTTTACATAGATGATGCGTTGGATCAGATCGAACGTATAGACAACCTCTTGAAAGGCGGATAAACCAAGCCTTGAACCTACCCGTTCACATAGCCAAACGCTACCTCTTTTCTAAGAAGTCGCACAATGCGATAAACATCGTTTCTGGGATTTCTGTGGCCGGAGTTGCTGTTGTAACGGCTGCCATGGTCATTGTGCTCTCGGTTTTCAATGGGTTCGAAGGACTGGTCATTTCGCTGTACAATGTGTTCGAAGCGCCTATCATTATCAAACCGGCCGAAGGTAAAACGCTCGAGTTAAGCGCCATTCCCACAGCAGAAATTCTTGCTACGGATGGCGTGCTCGGATATGTGGAGGTGTTGGAGGAAAGCTGTCTTATCCGCTATCGCGATAAGCAGTACTTCGCGCGCATCAAGGGCGTTTCCGATAATTTCCTTGAACTGACCGACATGGACAGCATGATCGTGGATGGCGACCCATACATGCATGTGAATGGAACTCCGGCCGCTCTACTTGGTTCGGGTGTGGCTTATCATCTTTCGGCCAATGTGAATGACCCGATCAACCCTCTACAGATCTATGTGCCCAAGCGCGGTTCCAGTGCCACCATCGACCCGACAAAGGCATTCAACGTAAAACAGATCTACGCTACGGGTGTGTTTTCTATTCAGGCAGATTTCGACCTCAAGTACGTTATCACACCTATCCGATTCGCTAGAGAATTACTCGATCACGAAGGCCGTGTTTCTGCCTTGGAGTTGGCTCTTGACCCGAAGGCCAAGATGGAAACTGTACGCGAAGAAATTCAAGATAAACTTGGAGCCGATTACGTGGTAAAAGACCGATTTCAGCAGAATGAACTCCTCTACAAGATCATGAAAAGCGAGAAATGGGCTGTGTTCATGATTCTTTCCTTCATTCTCATGATCTCCATTTTCAACGTTATCGGTTCGCTTACCATGCTCATTATCGAGAAGAAAAAGGATATTAACATACTTCGGAGCATGGGCGCCAGCGAACAGCTCATTCAACACATTTTTATCCTCGAAGGCATTTTTATTTCCATGATCGGTGCCATTGGCGGACTGATCCTCGGTCTTCTGGTGTGCTGGGCGCAGATACAGTTTGAACTCATCAAACTTAACTCGGGCGGAAACTACATCGTTCAATCCTATCCGGTAGAAGTGCAGCCAATTGACGTACTGTCCGTTTTCCTTGTGGTTGGCACCATCGGATTGCTGGCCGCTTGGATTCCTGTCCGTAAGATCATACGCCCTGTGGAAACAGTACGGATTGTGGGGGAGTGATTATTTGGGCTTCACCAGAATCCGAGGTTCCATCATGTCGAGTATGGCGTACTTGAGCCCTTCGCGGCCAAAACCGCTGTCTTTTATGCCACCGTATGGCATCTGATCTACGCGGAAGGTCGGCACATCATTGATGATGACACCACCACATTCAATGTTCTCAAACGCCAAATTCATTTCGGTAATGCTATCAGTGTAAACACCTGCTTGTAATCCAAATCGCGAATCGTTCAGCATTTCAATGGCCTGTTCGAAATCATCGAATGGCTCAATGGTAATGATAGGCCCGAAAACCTCTTCGGAACAAACACGCATTTCCTTTTTTACATTGGTAATGATGGTGGGAGCAAAGATTCCATCTCGTTCGAATCCGCCAGAAATCACCTTCGCTCCTGCATCGGTTGCTTCCTTCAGCCATTTGATCATGCGGTGCGTGTTGGCGCTGTCGATCATGGCGGAGATGTCGGTTTCCATTTCAAGTGGAGAACCCCATTTCAACTGCTCCGCGCCTGTTTTCATCTTTTCGCAGAATTGTTTGAACAAGGAAGAATGAACGTAAAACCGCTGCGCGTGAATACAAACTTGACCCGAGTAGGCAAAGGCGCCAACCAACAGGCGAGGTAAGGCTTTATCCAGATCGGTGCCTTTAGTGATGATAACGCCAGCGTTTCCGCCCAGTTCAAGAACCACACGCTTTTTGCCAGCCTGCTCTTTCATCTTCCATCCCACTTCTGGCGAACCAGTGAATGTGAGCAACTTGAAACGTTCATCGGTTACCAACTGGTTACCCGTTTCTCTATCCATTGGTAGTACCGTAACAGTGCCTTTGGGCAGGTTGGTTCTGTCAACTATTTGTGCCAATTCCAGAGCAGAAAGTGGGGTTGACGAAGCAGGTTTAAGAATGATGGGACAGCCCGCAGCAATGGCAGGTGCTATCTTATGTGCTACCAGATTCATCGGAAAATTGAAAGGCGCTATTCCAGACACCAGCCCCACCGGGAAATATTTCACAATTCCTTCGCGGTTTTCTCCGGCAGGAGTTGTGTCCAATTGCAATATTTCGCCAGGCAAGCGTTTTGCTTCTTCGCTGGCAATTTTAAAGGTTTGAACAGCCCGATCAATTTCGCCCAATGCATATTTCAGCGGTTTACCGCTTTCTGCGGCCAACAGCGCGCCTAATTCCATTCGCCTTGTATGCAACTCATCAGATATCTGAAGCAGCGCGTTGCTTTTAACATGCGTTGGTAGCTCTTGTAGCTGTCTTTGTACGGATTCAGCCACCTGAATGGCCTTCTCCAATTCTTCTTTTCCCGCTAAATAGGTTTTGCCAACGATGGTGTTGTCAAACGGGTCGAGAACATTCAAGTGCTCTGCTGTGGTCGTCTCTTTACCGCCAATGATCAGTGGATACTCTTTCATAGGGTTAAAATAAGAAAGGCGCAGTTCAACCGCGCCTTTCAAGTTCATTATGTGGTATGAATCAAACGTGGGCTTCGTCTTCTTTCTTTGCAACTTCTAGTGCCTCTTCCGTAGTAGCTTCATCAGATTCTACTTCAACATCTTCTTCTACCACTGTTCCGCTGTAAATTCCGCCACCATTGGTGTTCGAAATACATTTCAGAATATCATCTTGAGACAGCATACTTGCATCAAACGTGAAATAACCTACACCTTCTTCAAAGTTTACTTCGCTTGCTCCAATTCCTGCCAATTTGCCGCATTCTTCTTGGATCTTGGCTGCGCAACCACTTGGGCAACTCATTCCTTCAATTTTAACGGCAAGTGTTGTGGGTGTTTCCATCTCCTCCACACTCATCATTTCAACCGCAGCCTCTTCGGTTGAAGTTTCTGTTCCTGTCTGGCCGCATCCGATAAAAAATGCAGATGATGCCATTATGGCGAATGCAAAAATTCTTGTTTTCATTTCTGTGTTGCTTTATAAATTTCTGAACTGTTTATGTTTTCGATTATTGCGCTGATGGAGGTTTTACCGTTGTCGAATTCAACATTGGCAAGTTTAGAATCAAGATCAACCGTTGCTACCGCAACACCTTCAACCTCTTCTATCAGATTCTTCACTGCGTTGGAACAGTGTCCGCAGTTCATTCCATTAACTTCTATCAGCGCCTTTTCCATAACGGGTCAAAATTACAATTAGCTATCGGTAATTGTTCATGACTCAGGTCACATATGCTATAAATCAACCGTTATTTGCGGCATGCAGAATACCGTGCGTAATTGGCTTCTCCTTGTCCTTATCGGAACGATATGGGGCAGCTCTTTCATTCTGATGAAAAAAGGGTTGATCGTGTTCAGTGCAACGCAGATCGCAGCGCTCAGAATGGGTTTGGCATGGCTGGTTACCTTGCCGTTTCTGCTTCCGCGTTTCGGGCAGATCTCCAAAAAGGAATGGTTGGTTCTGCTCAGTGTAGGACTGTTCGGTAACGGCCTTCCAGCGTTTCTGTTCGCTACTGCTCAGACCAAAATAGACAGTTCACTTGCAGGCATGCTCAACTCGTTGGTTCCAATTCTAACGATGATTTTCGGTCTTGCGCTCTTCGGGCTTCGAACCTGGTTTTTGCAGGTTGTAGGATTGTTCATTGGTTTTTTAGGAGCCATACTGCTTATCGTTATGCCTGGCGGCATCGATGGATTCAAACCCGAAGCGCTATTGGTAGTTGTTGCAAGCATGTGTTACGCGTTTAATCTTAACATGGTAAGGAAGTTCTTGCCCACCATGCCGTCCATGGTTATTACTGCTGGCTCATTCCTGTGGATCGGTCCTGCGTGTATCATTTATCTGTTCAGTACAGATTTTGTGGCACGATTAGACTACGACCATGCTTTACGATCATTCGGAGCCATTGCAATTTTGGCGGTTGTAGGCACAACCATTGCAGTGCTCATGTTCAATAAACTTATCCAGTCTGGTGGAGCACTATTTGCGTCAATGGTAACTTACATCGTTCCTGTTGTGGCTATTGTTTGGGGCGTTCTAGATGGAGAAAAGGTGAGCGTTTGGTCGATCTCAGGTGTATTTGTCATTCTTGCTGGGGTTTATTTGGTGAACAAACGTGTTCAATGACAGTTGATTACTGACCTCGAATGTTATTTTTGTGATCCACGCGAAAAAAATGATGAAAAAATTACTTCCTGCTCTATTGGTAGCCTCGTTACCAACAATCGTTTCAGCACAATCTACGCTACAGTCGATCAGTACAATTTTCCAGGCAAATTGTACAGTTGGTTGCCACAGCGGTGGTAGTCCCAGTGCAAATCTTGATCTGAGCGGAAACCCTCAGGATCTGTATGATGCTTTGGTTGGTGTTGATCCGGTAAACCCAGCTGCGCAAGCTAAAGGGTACAAATTGGTAGATGCTGGTTATCCACATAATAGCTTCTTGCTTTACAAATGCGCTTACCCTGCATGGGATGATCAGTTTGCCATGGATGTGGCCGAGGGTTCGGTTATGCCTCAGAATCAGTCTCTGCTGGAGAAAGAAGAGATTGAGCTAATGCGTCAGTGGATATTAGGAGGAGCCAAAGTGAATGGTACCGCTGTTGACCCTCAAACTCTATACGATTATTATCACGTAAACGGGATGGCTCGAATTGCAAAGCCGGCCCCTCCACAGAACGGTTTTCAAATGCATCTAGGCCCATTTTTCTTAGAGCCAGGAGATGAGGTTGAATTCTACAAGAAGGAGAAGGTATTCAATGAAACCGAGGAAAACGTTGTGCGTTTTGATGCCATTTTCAATGATGAATCTCACCATTTTTTACTTTTTCAGTTTGAAGAGGGCGAAGACCTGTCTGAACCTGAAGGCTTAAGGCCGGTTGGAGTTCAAAATGCTTTTCAGAACCCTTATATGGTGGGTTGGGTAGATGCAGACAGCACTATTCTGCCAGTAGGAACGGCCTACAAGATTCGAGAGAATAGTGTGATCGACCTTAACTATCACCTGATCAACTACGCTTCAAACGGTGATTCGATTTTGGCCGCAGAAGCGTATGTCAATTATTACACTGACAACCAGACTCCTAATCTCATTGAAATGAAAAGTGAGTTGTTGATCAATCTTCAGATTTTCATTCTGAATAATGGTCAAGAGTACACTTTTACCGATCCTGTTACTGGTCCTCCTGTATTCGACTCAGGCGCATCTGCAGAGGATAGTATCTACATTTGGTTCCTATCATCGCATACGCACAAGTATGGTGTTGACTATGACATTTTTAAAAGAAACCCGGATGGAAGTAGGGGCGAGCAGTTGTACGAGGGATTCTACAATACGCTCTATACGTTCAATCAAGGATATTATGATTGGGAGCATCCCGGCAACCTGTATTTTGACGAACAGTTTGGAGATCTGATGCCCCTTTCTAAACGAGACGGGTTGATTCAAGAGGCGGTCTATCAGATTCCGGGCAGTGCTAATGAGTCAAGGCCGTTTATCAATTTCGGGCTCACCACAGATGATGAGATGATGTTGGCCTTCATACAGTATACAGAACAGCCATTGAGGTCTTTTAATACGTCCATAGCTGAGCAGACCAAAGAAGCTTCATTCATGTCGATTTACCCGAATCCTACCAATGGAACTTCAACTATCCAATTCAATTTGGAATCGAAAGCTAATGTTCAGTTGAATGTTTATAACAGTCTAGGACAAGAAATTAGCCGAGTTTACAACGGCATGATGAATGCTGGTCAGGCACGATTCGATTTTGATGCTTCGTCAGGTTTCGACCCGAATGGCCTGTACTTGGTTCAGCTAATGGTTGATGGTAGAATTTACACAGAAAGACTCCTTCATATCAAGTGATTGACAAAATATTGTCAGTCGCTGTTGTAAGCAATACTTCTTTTCTTAAATTTGCAGCCCAATTTGGGGGAGATAAACACAATTTGTTTAATATGTACGCAATTGTTGATATAGCTGGCCAACAGTTTGGGTGGAGAAAGACACCAAGGTGTTTGCTCACAGGTTGAAGGAAAAGAAGGTTCTAAAGTAACTTCGATAAGGTTCTTCTACTGGAAGAGAACGGTAAAGTATCTGTTGAACGCCAACCGTAGCTGGTGCTACTGTTTCCGCCAAGCATCGTTTCTCATTTGAAGGGACGGTAAGGTCATCGTTTTCAAGAAAAAGAGAAGAAAAGGATATCAGAAGCAGAACGGTCACAGACAAGCGCTTACTGAACTGGTAATTGAAGGAATTTCCGCAAAGGGGTGGTGCTGCTAAAGCTGAGAAGAAAGAAGCTGCGCCAAAAGCTGAAGCAGCTCCGGTTGCTGAGGTAAAATCAGACGAAACAGAATAAGAAACTGAAAAAGGTAAACAACCATGGCACACAAAAAGGAGCTGGTAGTTCTAAAACGGAAGAGAGTCAGAAAGCAAGAGACTCGAGTTAAGATCTTTGGTGGTCAAGCTGCCATTGCTGGTAACATCATTGTTCGTCAGCGTGGAACTGCACATCATCCAGGAGAGAACGTAGGAATTGGGAAAGATCATACCCTGTCTCGCTTTGTATGGATGGAGTAGTGGAATTCAGAAAGAAAAAAGACAACCGATCGTTTGTTTCAGTTCCTGTGAGCTAAGAAACTGATAAGTTATACATGAAAATCCCTTGCACTTCGGTTCAAGGGATTTTTGTTTTCAGTAAATAATTTTGATGACCTATCAAACACATGTTACAAACATCTTTCATTCAGGAAAACCCTAAGGAAAGTAATTGACAGACTGGCTGTTCGAGGCATAGACGCAACAGCCGCTGTACAGTCGATAATTAGTCTTGACGATAAGCGAAAAGCTACACAGACCGCACTTGACGGCACCACTTGGCAGAGGCCAATAAGTTGGCGAAGGAAATTGGTGGACTATTCAAACAAGGAAAAGCAGAAGAAGCAAATGCTGCTAAAGCAAAAGCAGCCGAACTGAAGGAACAATCAACGTCTTTGAGTGATGAGATGACCTTGGTGCAGAAAGAATTGACCGACCTTCTATATCAGCTGCCCAATCTCCTCATAGTAGTTCCGAAAGGGAAAAGTGATACGGATAACGAAGTTGTTTCTGAGCACGGCACAAAGCCTGTTTTCGGATTTGAACCAATTCCTCATTGGATCTGGTTAAGAAGTACAACTTGGTAGACTTTGAACTTGGCGTGAAGATCACTGGTGCTGATTTCCCGTATATGCTGGTAAAGGCGCACGACTTCAAAGAGCGCCGATCAACTATTTCTGGATCAGGCGAGAGACGCTGATACACCGGAATACATACCGCCATTTGTTGTAATGAGGCTTCTGGCTACGGCACAGGTCAGCTGCCAGATAAAGAAGGACAGATGTATCATGCAAGATGATAATCCGTACATGATACCAACAGCCGAGGTGCCGCTCACCAACATTTTCCGTGATGTTATTCTTCGCGAAGATGAATTGCCAAAGAAATTGACGGCTTACAGCCCGTGTTTCAGAAGAGAGGCGGGTTCTGATGGTAAGGATGTAAAAGGATTGAACCGACTTCATCAATTTGATAAGGTTGAGGTGGTTCAGGTAGTGAATCCTGAAAATAGCTATGCCGTGCTCGATACCATGGTTGCTCATGTTACTGGGCTTTTAGACAATCTTGGGCTGCATTATCGCGTGTTGAGGCTTTGTGGAGGCGACCTCGGTTTTACTTCTGCGCTTACCTTCGATATGGAAGTATGGTCTGGCGGACAGGATCGATGGTTGGAAGTAAGCTCGGTTTCTAACTTTGAAACGTTTCAGGCAAATCGATTGAAATTGCGATTCAGAAAAGGAGACGAAAAGCCACAATTGGCGCACACACTTAATGGTAGTGCATTAGCACTTCCAAGGATAATGGCTGCCTTGCTGGAGAATAATCAGACAGAGAATGGAATTCAAATTCCAGAAGTGTTGCACCCTTACACTGGGTTCAAAACCATAGAGTTGAATGATTGATTGGCGAGTCATATGTGCCATTTTCATTCTTTTCCTTTGGGGATGCAAACCCGATTTTACTGCTGAGAAAAACGCTGCTAGCAGTCTACTTAATGTGCTGAATAACGTTGAAAGGAACGTGCAGGAAATTGATGCGCGCCTCATCAAACAGTACATCAATAACGTTAGCGAGAAGTGCAAGAAACTCCAACAGGAAACAACGGATACGCTTACGTTGGAAGATGCGCAGCTACTGGTTGATTTCTGTGCGCTTGACCAGCATCTGCAGAGCTGCTTACATCGTAAGGAATTGATAGATGCTGAAGTTGTTCAAACCAGAACGCAGCTATTCAATCTGAAGACCGATCTGGAAGAAGGTCGACCGCACAAAGACAGCGTAAACAACTATATTGAGCAGGAGTTCCTGTTTGTAGAGAGTTTGGATCAATCCACAGAGCAGATCATTGCAGAATTGAATGGATGTTTCAATACATACGCTGAACTAAACGAGGAAATAGACCGTTTACTGATCTCATTGCCTAACGAAGTTGTAGAATGACCGGAAGAATTGTGTTCGTATTATTATGCTGTTTGGCGCCATTTCTTTTGGTGGCACAAACAGATACGGATGAACAATTAGCGGCACAGTTTTTCAAGAATGGCGAGTACGATAAGGCCGAGGTCTATTACAAGAAACTGTACAAGCGATACAACGATGAGTTCTTCTTTCAGTATTACATCGATTGCTTACTGAAACTCGAAGATTTCAAGGAAGCCGAAAAAACCGTTGAGAAGCGTATAAAGAATGAAGGAAACCCTGTACTATATGTCAATCTCGGACAGGTTTACAAGGCTTCTGGAGAAGAAAAAAAGGCCGAACAGGCTTACGCCAAAGCCTTGCAGGAATTGCCGCCATTTCAGCGGCAGATAGACGCTTTGGCAAATTCTTTTTTAGATAAAGGCGAGTTTGAATTTGCGGTGAGAACGTATGAGAAAGGCCGCAAGCTTCTTAATGGTTTGTATACGTATCGGTTCGAGTTGGCCAACATTTACATGAAGCAAGGGAAATTCGATCTGGCGGTTGAAGAATACTTGGATGCCTTGTCCGAAGACGAATCTCAGATAACTAAAGTGAAAACGGATCTTCTGGAAACTTTTTCCTTGGACGATTCGGGAACGAAAAGCAGCTATTTCGAAGAAGCGGTTGTCGGTAGGATCCAACGTCAGCCTCAACGCGATATCTATCCCGAATTACTGATCTGGCACTTTGAGCAACAGAAGAAATTCGCACAGGCCTTTGCACAGGCCAAAGCCTTAGATAGAAGGAACAAGGAAGATGGCGCACGGGTTATGCAGCTGGCGCATATCTGCCGAGCAAACAAAGCTTTCGATATTGCAATTGAGGCGTATCGGTACGTGATCAAGAAAGGAGAGGACAGTTACTACTATCTGAGTTGCAAGAAAGACCTAGTGAATACACTTTACGAAAAGGCGGTTGATGGAGGAAAGTACACGGACCAAGAGTTGGTCGACCTCGAAAGTACCTTCCTCAACACCTTAGATGAATTCGGAAGGAATGGAAACGTAGCACAGATGATGATGAATCTGGCAGAACTCTACACCTTCTACATGCACCAGACCAGCAAAGGAATCGACCTGCTATACGAGGTAATTGAGCTGCCTGGTATTTTCAAAGAAGATCTGGCCATGGCCAAGATACAATTGGCAGATGCCCTCTTGTTTACAGGAGAAGTGTGGGAAACAACTTTGCTTTATTCGCAGGCGGAAAAGATGTTCAAGACCAGCGAGATCGGTCGAACGGCAAAACTTAAGAACGCCAAGTTGGCCTATTACACAGGTCAGTTCGATTGGGCGCAGGCACAACTCAACGTATTGAAAGCCGCTACCAGCGATTTCATTGCTAACGATGCGTTGTATCTGGCCATGTTAATTGGCGACAACTCGTACATGGATACCACCTACGCAGCGCTCGGAACCTTTGCAAGGGCCGATCTACTCCTGTATCAGAACAAATTGGACAGTGCTAAAATGGCATTGGATAGTATTGAAGAATTCCATCCTGGGCATAGTTTGATGGATGACATCCTCTACAAACGCGGCCAGATTGCCGAGCAGGAAGGATTTCCTGATAAGGCAGTTGAATACTATGCAAGAGTTTGGAGTGATTACAACACCGATCTATTGGCAGACGATGCAGTTTACAGAATGGCTCAGCTTTATGAGCAGGAACTGAATAGCGTGTCCAAGGCCATGGAATATTATCAGGAACTGTTGCTCAATTACCCCGGAAGTTTGTACACCGTAGAAGCTCGGAAGCGATACCGAGCGCTTCGTGGTGATCTTTTGAATTGATACCATCGATTCTCGTTTCTTTACAGCATGATCATTTATAGCGTTACAGTCAATATTGACGATTCTGTCCATGATGAATGGGTTACTTGGATGAAGGAAGTGCACATCCCAGATGTGATGGCAACAGGTTATTTCTTGGAAAATCGATTTGCTAAAGTGCTTCTGTCCAAGGATGAAGGGGGCGTAACTTACTCCATTCAATATTTGTGTAAGAACATGGCCGATCTGCAGATCTATCAAGGGTCGCACGCACCACGCCTGCAAGCAGAGGTGAAAGCAAAATTTGATGGAAAGTTTGTTGCCTTCCGAACGGTACTTGAGACGGTGGATTGATGGTCAAGCCCAAGAAACATCTCGGTCAGCATTTTCTCAAAGACCAGAAAATAGCATCTGATATTGCTGATGCGCTTACGGGTCATGGCGGTTACAAACATGTATTGGAAGTCGGCCCCGGAACAGGTGTACTTACACAATACCTGCTGCCAAAGGATTATGAGATTCATGCCATTGAGATGGATCGTGAATCGATCGCTTACCTGCATCAGAATTTCATCCAACTCACCGACAATCTGATTGAAGGCGATTTTCTGAAGCTGGATTTCAACGAGATTACCAAAGGTCCGCTTTGCGTAATTGGCAATTTTCCGTACAACATCTCTTCGCAGATATTCTTCAAGGTTTTGGACAATCGTAGCCAAGTTCCAGAAGTTATAGGCATGTTGCAAAAGGAAGTGGCCGATCGGATTGCCGCTCCGCCAGGTTCAAAAACCTACGGTATTCTAAGCGTACTGGTGCAAGCTTTCTATGATGTGGAATATCTCTTCACTGTTCCGCCAGAAGTATTCAATCCGCCTCCGAAGGTCAATTCCGCGGTCATCCGTTGCAAGCGAAATGAAGTTATGGAATTGGATTGCGATGAGAAGAAATTCAAGATGGTGGTGAAGACCGCATTCAATCAAAGACGCAAGACCTTGAGGAATGCCCTCAGATCACTTACCTTTGCCACCGCTCCAGATGAGCATCTTCTAACGCTAAGGGCCGAACGGCTTTCTGTTGAGGATTATGTTCAGATCACGAAGTGCCTAGCGGACTGATCGCGAAGCTAAGTTGAACCAAACCTACGCCCTTGAACAATGCAGTTCGAACTCACGAACGACTTCCTCGAGTTACTCAAAGAGGACATTGAAAGGCTTGACAGCGACACCGTTGCTGCCAAGGTAGGAGAATTACATCCCGTTGATATTGCTGAGATCCTTGATGAGGTGAACCTCAGAGAGGCTCAGTTCATTTTCAACTTGCTTGATGACGAACTGGGCTCGGAGGTTTTGGTTGAGTTGGATGAGGATGTCCGAGAGCGATTCCTTGCATCTCTTACTGATGAGGAGATTGCAGAATATGTCGATCAGCTAGATACGGATGATGCGGCCGACCTTATTGGAGAGCTTCCTGAAGACCGCCAGGAGGATGTTCTAGCACAGGTAGATGATGATGAACAGGCCAGCGATATTGCCCAACTTCTTGCCTACGATGAAGATTCGGCCGGGGGTATCATGGCCAAAGAGCTTATCAAAGTAAACGTCAATTGGCCTATTGTTAACTGCGTGCGCGAAATGCGAAAGCAGGCCGAAGATGTAGATCAGGTCTTCACCGTTTATGTGGTTGATGACAACGATGTGCTTCTTGGAATCGTGTCGCTTAAAAAGATGCTTCTCAGTTCTACCAGAGCGCTCATCAAGGATATTTACAAGGAAGGGATCCGTTCGGTAGAGGCGCACACCAAAGCAGAGGATGTAGCCAAGTTAATGGAGAAGTATGACCTTGTTGTTGTTCCGGTGGTTGATGAAGAGCACCGGCTGTTGGGTCGCATTACCGTTGATGACGTGATGGATGTGGTACGCGAGGAAACCTCCAAAGATTACCAGATGATGTCGGGTATTTCGGAGAATATTGAAACCACCGATAACGTGCTGGTAATGAGCCGTGCGCGTTTGCCATGGTTGCTTGTGGCCATGTTCGGAGGAATTGCCGGTGCTATGGTTATCGGCAATTACGAAGAAGAACTGCAACTCAATCCGCAGATGGCGTTTTTCATTCCCTTGGTAGTTGCCATGGGTGGAAATGTCGGTATTCAATCATCAGCACTTATTGTGCAAGGTCTAGCAAACGATACATTGAGTAAGGATGGTATGGTGAAGCGGATCCTTAAAGAACTCATAGTTGGTCTGATCAACGGATTGGCCTGTACGGCCGTGCTCATGGCTTACAGCTTCTTGTTCAGTTATCCGCTGGCGCTAAGCCTTACCATTGGCGCTTCCCTTTTGGCTGTTATCCTTTTTGCGGCCGCTTTCGGTACGTTCATGCCGTTAACGCTCAATAGAATGAAAATAGACCCTGCTTTAGCTACAGGCCCCTTCATTACTACCAGTAACGACATCATTGGGCTGCTCTTTTATTTCATGATCGGAAGATTGATGTATGGTATTGCTTTCTGAGTGGCTATTGTTCTATTTTGCAGCCTGAAATGCGCGTCCTTTTTATCGATACAGTTCACGAACACCTTGCTTCGCATCTTACAAGGATGGACTTTGAATGTGTGGATGGATCTGCGCTTACGCGCGATGAAATTCTGGGGCAGATCACAGCCTATGAAGGTGTTGTTATCCGTAGCAGGATCAAGCTCGATAAGGAGTTGCTGGATGCCGCCCAGAATCTGAGATTCATAGCTCGCGCTGGCGCTGGTATGGAGAACATAGATGTAGAGCATGCAAAGATGCTGGGCATTAAATGCTTCAACGCGCCCGAAGGAAACAGAGATGCAGTGGCCGAACATGCCCTTGGAATGCTGCTTACGCTGTTCAATCATATCAACACGGCAGATATTGAAGTACGCAATGGATTGTGGAAACGAGAGGCCAACCGTGGCGTAGAGTTATTAGGACGAACCGTTGGTATAATCGGCTACGGAAATACCGGAAATGCGTTTGCCAAGCGCTTGTCAGGCTTCGGAGTTCTTACCTACGCGTACGATAAGTTCAAGAAAGGATTTGCCGATCATTTGGTGGTTGAAACCAATCTGGAAAGTGTTTTCCAAGAAGCAGAGGTTGTTTCGTTGCACGTTCCGCTTACAGAGGAAACGCACCACATGGTGAATGACGAATTTCTTAGCAAGTTCAATTACCCGATTTACCTCATCAACACATCGCGCGGACAAGTGGTGGACACCGAAGCCTTGGTCCGCGCATTGGAAAGCGGCAAAGTGCTTGGCGCTTGTTTGGATGTTCTTGAATTTGAGAAATTCAATTTTGAGCAGATAGAGAATCAGGAGATTCCAGCTTCTTTACAATACCTTATTGATTCTCCTAAGGTTATTCTTACCCCGCACATTGCTGGCTGGACACAGGAAAGCAACGCCAAGATATCGCATGTGCTGGCAGAGAAGATACAGAGCGAGTTCTCTGCGGTGCAGTAGAACGCACCCACCCGCAAAAACAAAACCCCGCACGGGGCGGGGTTTTGTGGGGTCAATGGGACGAAGGTTATTTGGTTCCTGTAAAGTTCAGGATAACGGTTTGTCCATTAAGCGTCTGTGTTGCATTGAATGTGATCTGATTTCCACTGAGCGATCCAGAACCTTCCATGGTATAGGTAGCTTGGGGATCAACGACTTGTTGAAGCGGCATGTCGAATGTAGATGAACCTGTAAGCACGAAGTAGTTGCTACTACCCGTCAATCGGATACGTTGTACATTATCCGAGTATTCGCTTAGTTCCAATGCACCATTGGATGTTTGCCCGTTCTGAGTATAAACGCCTACATAGTAACCGTAGAATTTTTCCCGCATTTCCACGCAGTCCTTATCTTCCAGTTCGTACCATTCATCGCAGGTTTTCTGGCAACCCGTCACAGCAGTCAGCATGGTTGCGGCCATGCTCATCATAATAATCGTCTTCTTCATTGTATTCAGTTTATAGTTGTTTGATTGATTTCAGTTTAAGCGATCACAGTTCCGTCTTCATGGCCACATCCACGGTGGCAACGCTGCCAGCGGTAATGGTAACGGGTACATCCTGCGGTAGGTAGCCCACTTTGGATATCCGAAGGGTGTAGCTGCCTGCGGGCTGTAGGCCAAAGAGGTAGCGGCCTTCGGCATCGGTAAAGGTGCTTTGGCCCAGTTGCACTATCAGCAGTTCGACATCGGCAAGCGGGGTGCCAGTGGCCTGATCGATAATGGTGCCTTTGAGTGAGAATTCATCGGCACTGGGTTCTTCATCCTTACTTGGGCGGTACACCACGCCCCACTCTCGGGCCTTTCTGCGCAGGCTGGGGGCATCGTCTTTACGGTAGTAGAAGAGTACCTCATCCCACACATCGGCCAGTATATCGTCTGCCTCGGTACGCAGGGCGTTCACGTCTTCCTGCTCTTTATCGTAGGCAGATTTACGGGTGGTAAGGTCGGCCATGAGTGGTTCAAACAACAGTAGGTTGTCTTTTACCTGGTTTGCGGTAGGGTTGCTGAGGGCGGTGCCTCCGGCAGCGGTGCGGTTGGCCTCGCCAGTTATAATGTTGTTGGCCCATTGTACCAGATCCTCATCGGTAGTAAGCTTGGGCTGTGCGCCACCGCTTACGCTCAGTTGGTAGTAGGCGCGTGCCGATCCGGGCAGTTCCTCGCGCAGTATGGCATTGTCCAAACCAATAATGAAGTGAGAAATGTACAGTCGCAGTTTTCTGCGCTGTGGGTTAATGGCGGCCGTGGCCTCTGACTGTAAGCTAAGGGCGGTACCGCGTTCCTGTATTTCGGTAAGATAAAGGGGCAGAAAGCCATCGAGCCGGGTGTAGGTGTCGGCACTGAAAGCACGTTGCGTAGGGTCGGTGGCATCGTACTTGGTATTGGCGGCCTGCATGGCCTGTACACGTTGAGTGTCTGTTTCGGGTCTATACAATCGAGACATGGTGTAAGTATTTAAGGGTTAATAGATACGATAGGGGAATTTGGCCTGCTCCTGACCGCGCAGGACGGGGTAAAACCGCAGTTTAATGCCCTCCTGACCGCGTAGGAGAGGGTAAAACCACAATTTAATGCCCTCCTGACCGCGCAGGAGAGAGTAAAACCACAGTTTAATACCCTCCTGACCGCGCAGGAGAGGGTAAAACCACAGTTTAATACCCCCCTGACGGAGTAGGAGGGCACGAAAAAGAAATATAACTCGGTGCTGCGCTGGAGGGGGCTGCCAATAAGCTGTAGGTTGTAGGCTGTGACTTTCATGGGACGATAAAAATAAAACGCCCAACGGAAATTGCAAATAGCTTGTTGTGGTAATGGCGGCTACCGCACCATTACTTCACCACCAACTGTGCAGACGTGGCGGTGCGGTGGTCCAGTAGCACTTCTTTTCCTTTGGTGGTTCGGGCAATGGTCTCATCATCGTAATAACGGATAGTGACCAACTCCGCATTTTCCACCAGCTCAATGAAATATTCGGCTTCCAAACGTTTTTGCAATTCCTTCAATTTCACCTCATCGTTATTGGTGCTGAAAGAGAAATGAAGGGCCGAGTTTTGGGCGCAGTTGGCCTTCATGCGTATATCGCTGAGGACAGAATATATTTCTGTGAAATGCGCCTCGGTTACAAACGAGTAATCCTTTGGCGTAAGCGAGATCAACACCTGATCAGGCTTGACAATGAACGATGGTGGAATCTTCAGTCCTTCCTTATTTGAAACCACCGTACCCTGGGCATCGGGGTTTACGAAGGATCGGACATAGAGCGGAATATTGGCGTTCTGTAGCGGTTTTATGGTTTTAGGGTGGATGACGCTGGTTCCGAAATAGGCCAACTCCATCGCATCGAAAAAGGACATTTCAGGGATCAATACCGTGTTGTCGTAATACTTCGGGTCAGCGTTAAGAACACCAGGTACGTCCTTCCAAATGGTCACATCTTTGGCGTTGGCGCAATGGGCAAGAATAGCAGCCGTAAAGTCGGAGCCTTCGCGCCCCAACGTGGTGGTGAAATTCTCACTTGTACCCCCAATAAAACCTTGAGTTATTACAATGTCGGCTTTTTCAAAAGCCTTACCGATCCTTTCGCTCGACATCGTCCTGGTCTCGTCCCATTCTATCTTGGCATCCTGATAGTTGTTGTCGGTTCTAATGAGGTCGCGTGCATCAACCCATTCGTTTGCCAAACCTTCCGATGTAAGGTATGCCGAGATGATCTTGGTAGAAAGCATCTCGCCAATGGAAACGATCTGATCGTACTGAAAATGTCGGTCTAAGCCATCAGGGTCATCCAAGGCCCATTCCACTTCCACCAGCGTGTTGTTGATGTCATCAACCACCTTGGAAGCATCTTCAAAAAGGTCGCGGGCAATATCGCCATGGCATTTTCTCAGGTCTTCCAAAATGGCCTCGGTAGCTTGGCCTGCAAAGTGTGCATTCACCAGCGATTCTAGCTTGTTGGTGGTCTTGCCCATGGCAGAAACCACAACGATCAACTGATCATTCTTGAACCGCTCAATGATGCGGGCCACGTTCCGAACACTCTCCGCATCTCTAACAGATGCACCACCGAATTTGAATACTCTCATAAGTTTACTTGTAAGATTGGATCTGTTCTCGGGTCAGTTTGCCGTTCAGCCATTCTGGGTCAAGTTCTGCTTCATATTTTTTGTAAAAACCAATAGCAGGTTCGTTCCAATTAAGTACCTGCCATTCCATTCTGGCCGAATTGCGCTTTTTGGCTACCTGAATGACCGCTTCGAACAGTTGTGCTCCAATTCCTTTGCCGCGCATATTCTCTGTAACAATAATGTCTTCTAAATACAGACAGCGACCTTTCCAAGTTGAATATTTCTCGTAGTACAAGGCAATGCCTACAATGTTGCTATCTGTTTCTGCCACAAAAAGACCATAAATGGCATTGGGGCCAAAACCGTCATCGGTCAGTTGATCCAGCGTAACGGATACTTCGTCAGCAGCTCGCTCGTAAGTTGCAAGTTCCTTGATCAGGCCAAGCACAGCCGGAACATCCTGTTCCTTACCGACTCTAACTCTTATCGACTCATTCTCCATAGGTGCTCAAAAGTAGAAATTGCTCGCCATAAGCAGGCTGTTCCCAGCACGAGGTGTTTCGAAAAGAAACCTATCTTTAACGGCCTCAAAAAAGAGATGAAAAACCCTTTTTTGAATCTAGATCAACCAACTCGTACAACATGATCAGAAACTACATTCGAACAGCATTTTTTACTGCATTGGCTGCCCTATCGTTTACCACATTATCAGCACAGAACAACAAGAACGTTGGTATTGGAACCACCACTCCAGAGCCCTCGGCCATTCTGGATGTTTCTTCTCCATTGCCACCCAACCAACTGAAAGGAATGTTGGTGCCTAGAATGAACCTCGTACAGCTTCAGTTATTTGAAGGACAATACAACGATTCGTTGGCCAATGGACTGATCGTGTACGAAGAGCAAGGCGGTAATTTCTGGTATTACAAGTACGACAACCCAGTGCCAGCAACAGCACCGTTTGGCCAATGGGTCATGCTTGCGTCAGGCACACAACAACAGAACAGCAATGTGCCTCAAGGAGGTATAATCATGTGGTCCGGTACCATTGCATCTATTCCTGCAGGATGGTCGCTTTGCAATGGTTCTAACGGCACTCCGGATCTTACAGATAAGTTCATTGTTTCTGTGGCGAGTTCTGCCGAAAACCCAGGCACTGCGCCAGTTGTTAATGAATACGTTTCAGTTCAGAATGGATCGCCAACACCACCTCAAAGAAGGTTTTTCAAGTTGGCTTACATTATGAAGTTGTAATACAATAGATAGTTGGATTTTGGAGACCTGCTTACTGCAGGTCTTCGCATTTTAGGAAAACACGTAACAAGGTAATGGAGAAAGTAAAATCGCTTGGAGAGTTCATTGTAGAGAAACAGGACGATTTCAAATACGCGAAAGGTGAACTATCGCGCTTATTGAGCGCCATAGGGTTGGCCGCCAGAGTTGTGAACCGCGAGGTGAACAAGGCAGGCCTTATGGAGGATATTCTTGGCGATGCCGGTGGTGAGAACGTGCAAGGCGAAACGCAGAAGAAATTAGATGTGTACGCCAATGTTGAGTTTATCCGTGCGCTGAAAGATAGAGGCGAGGTCTGCGGATTGGCCTCCGAAGAGGATGAAGGCGTTATCGAGTTCAAAACGGGCTATGCTGTAGATGGGCAATACGTAGTTGCCATCGATCCGCTGGACGGCTCCTCAAACATTGATGTGAATGTTTCCATCGGAACCATTTTTTCAATCTACCGAAGAACTTCTGAGTCTGGCCCTGCAACCTTTGAGGATTTCATGCAGAAAGGAACCAAGCAGGTTGCTGCTGGCTACATCATTTATGGGTCAAGCACCATGCTGGTTTACACTACCGGAAACGGAGTGAACGGCTTTACGCTCGACCCTAGCATTGGCGCGTTCTTCCTTTCTCATCCCAACATGAAAATTCCAGAGGATGGAAAGATCTACAGCATTAACGAAGGCAATTATGTGCGTTTCCCAGAGGGCGTAAAACAATACATCAAGTATTGCCAGATAGAAGACGCAGCTACGAACAGACCTTACACATCGCGTTATATTGGTTCTGCAGTGGCCGATCTGCATCGTAATCTCATTAAGGGTGGAGTTTACATCTACCCAACAACCACATCATCGCCTAACGGAAAATTGCGTCTGCTTTACGAAGCAAATCCGTTTGCATTTCTGCTCGAGCAGGCCGGTGGTCTTGCCACAGATGGTTTCAATCGTATTCTGGATATTCAACCTACATCGTTGCATCAGCGAACTCCACTTTTTATCGGTTCTAAGAACATGGTAGAAAAGGCAATGGAATTCATGGCTGAGTACTCACCGAAAAACGCATAGCCCATCGTTTATGACCAAGGATGAACTGGTCGGGCTATTCGAAGGTTCTGATCATTTAAAGAAATTCCGAGAATCGCTTCGTGATGATGAGGCGAAGTTGCGACTTCGTGGTGTCTCTGGTTCGGCATACGCGTTTCTAGCAGCCGATGTGATCAAGAATACGAACGATCATCACCTTTTTGTGCTTTCAGATAAGGAGGCCGCAGCATATTTCCTTAGCGACCTGGAATTGCTGATGGGAAAGAAGAAAGTGCTTTTCTATCCCATGTCTTACCGAAAGGCCTACGAGTTAGAAGAGACGGATAATAGCAACGTTATTCAGCGTGGCGAGGTGCTCAATGCATTACAGGTTTCCTCATCGCAGCAGATCATTGTAACCTATTCGCAAGCATTGGCCGAGAAGGTCATATCCAAAAAGACCCTTCGCAAAAGCACTTTCGTGATAGGAGTTGGAGAAGAACTCGACCTCGATTTTATCAACGAAATGTTGCATGAATATCATTTCGAGCGGGTCGATCAGGTGTATGAACCAGGTCAATTTGCCATTCGTGGTGGCATTATCGATGTGTTCTCGTTTGCACAGGAATTGCCTTACCGCATAGAGCTTTTTGGAGATGAGGTTGATAGTATTCGAGCCTTTGATCCTGCAGAGCAGCTTTCTGTAAAATCGCTTCGCAAAGCCACTATTGTTCCTAACGTTCAGGATGAAGTTCTGCTGGCAGAGAAAGTGCCCTTTTTCGAATTCTTCTCTGGTAAGACCACCGTTTGGGTAGAAGATGTGGAAGAACTGAAATTGCTTGTTGACAAAGAGATGGACGATGCCAAAATGGCCTACGCCCAACTTGGAAATACCGTGGGACGGGCCGCACCCATCGACAAGTACGTGAGTTCTTCAGAGATACTACAATCCTTAGAATCGAGAAGAGTGGTAGAGTTTGGGCAGCGCACGTACTTCCGAGATTCGGAAGAAGTATTGTTCAATATTGCTCCGCAACCAGCGGTAAACAAAGATTTTAAGCTATTGCAGCAGATTCTTATCGACAATAAGAATCAAGGTTATGCTAATGTGCTGCTGGTTGATAATCCCGGTCAGGTTGAAAGACTGCACTCCATTTTCGATGACCTTCCGCTACCCGAAGGCACACGAGTAGCAAAGCCTTTCTTCACTTCCATGGTGCTTTCCGTTCATGAAGGATTTATCAACCATGAGTTGAAGTTGGCCTGCTTTACGGATCATCAGATTTTCGAGCGATACCATCGTTATCGTATGCGCCAAGGGTATAAACGCGGAAAAGAAGCGCTTACACTGAAGGAACTTTCTGGACTTAACCCAGGCGATTACGTTACCCACATAGACCATGGTGTGGGCAAGTTTGCCGGTTTGGAAAAGATAGATGTGAACGGAAAACCGCAGGAAACCATCCGATTGGTCTATCGCGACAACGATATTCTGTACGTAAGTATCCATTCTTTACATCGAATTACCAAGTACTCGGGCAAAGATGGAGACGAGCCGAAGATCAATAAATTGGGTTCGCCAGCTTGGAAAACACTCAAAGCCAAAACCAAGAAACAGGTTAAGGACATTGCCAAAGATCTGATTGCGTTGTATGCCAAGCGAAGAGCCCAAAAGGGATTTGCTTTTGCCCCAGACAATTACCTGCAAACAGAGTTGGAAGCGTCTTTTATTTATGAGGATACTCCTGATCAAGAAAAGGCAACTGCGGCATTGAAAGCCGATATGGAAAAGGATTATCCGATGGATCGCTTGGTCTGTGGAGATGTTGGTTTCGGAAAGACCGAAGTGGCCATTCGGGCTGCATTCAAAGCGGTATGCGATGGAAAACAGGTGGCGGTTCTGGTTCCTACAACCATTCTTGCTTTGCAGCATGCGCGTACGTTCAGATCCAGACTCAAGGAATTTCCGTGCACGGTAGATTATATCAACCGATTCAAGACCAAAAAACAACAGACTGATACGCTGAAGAGAGTGGCCGAAGGTCAGGTTGATATTCTTATTGGCACACACCGAATTGTAGGTAAGGATGTAAAGTTCAAAGACCTCGGTCTTCTGATCATTGATGAGGAACAGAAATTTGGCGTTTCGGTAAAAGACAAGTTGAAAAAGATGAAGGTGAATGTGGATACACTCACTCTCACCGCAACGCCTATTCCGCGTACGCTGCAGTTCTCGCTAATGGGTGCGCGCGACCTATCCGTTATCAATACGCCACCACCAAATCGTTATCCGGTAATAACCGAATTGCACACCTTCAATGAGGAGTTGATACGTGATGCGGTGATGTACGAAGTTGGTCGTGGCGGACAGGTTTTCTTCGTCAACAACCGAGTTGAGAATATTAAAGAAGTAGCAGGAATGATCGGTCGGTTGTGTCCGGATGTTCGTGTTTGTATCGGTCATGGGCAGATGGAACCTGCCAAGTTGGAAGACACCATGATGCGCTTTATGGAAGGAGAATACGATGTGTTGGTTGCTACCACCATCATCGAAAGTGGGCTCGATATTTCCAATGCCAACACCATCATCATCAACAACGCCAACCATTTCGGGTTGAGCGATCTGCACCAGATGCGCGGAAGAGTTGGCCGTTCAAATAAAAAAGCCTTTTGTTATTTGCTTGCACCACCAGTAACCATGCTTACCCCAGAAGCCAGAAAAAGGCTGAAAGCCATTGAAGAGTTTTCAGATCTGGGAAGTGGATTTAACATTGCCATGCGCGATCTTGATATTCGCGGAGCCGGTAATCTATTAGGTGCCGAGCAAAGCGGATTCATTAGCGATATCGGCATTGAGATGTACCATAAGATCTTGGATGAGGCTGTTCAGGAATTGAAAGAAACCGAGTTTAAAGAGCTGTTCAAGGATGAACCTAAGCGCGATTTCGTTCAAGATTGTCAGATCGATACCGACTTGGAAATTCTATTTCCCGATAGATACGTGAATGCTATCGCAGAACGATTGGCGCTTTATCGCGAATTGGATAACCTCGAAACAGCCGCAGATCTGGATGCCTTTGAGAAACGATTGGTTGACAGATTCGGACCAGTGCCTCCGCAAGGATTGGAGTTGCTGGAAACCATTCGTCTGCGTTGGGTTGCCAAGGTACTTGGCTTCGAAAAACTTGTGTTGAAGCACAACACCTTGGTGGGCTACTTTGTCTCCGACCCAGAGAGCGAATATTACCAAGGAAGCACCTTTTCTGAAGTGCTCAATTTTATCAAGGACAATCCGCGGAAAGCGACCATGCGGCAGAATAAGGAGAAGCTAACGCTCCGATTCGAGAACGTGAAAAACATCAATCAAGCGTTAAAAGCTTTGGTTTCTATAGCTCCGGACCTGGTTCAGCGCTTTCTCCATGTTCCTGTGCCAGAGAGCGCAGAATAAAATCGTGAATGTGTTCGGCTATTTTCGGCCCTTGATCTTCTTGAAGAAAGTGACCAGCACGTTCAATGATCACCTCTGGTTCATTCTTGGCACTAGGAATATTCTCCTTAAACCAGCGGTCGGCACCTTTCGTTATTGGGTCGTTTTCTGAGAACATTACCAATGCTGGCTTTGTCCATGATTTCAACACTTCCCGTGCTCGTTTCATTTGCCGTACGCCATCGTCCTTTGGGTTGGTGGGTACTAAACTAGGCCAAGCCCTTGCCCCGGCCTTATATTTTTCATCTGGGTAAGGGGCTTCGTAACCAGCCAAAGCTTGTAATTGCGGGGTTTTGTACGTGCCCCATTTTATTACGTTCTTGACTGGAAATGATGGCCAGAATCGGGAAAATGCTCGCCAAAGTTTAAACGAAATGGGCATGCTCCGATGTCCCAAAGGCAGGGAAGTATTCATGATAACCACACGCTTGAACAGTTCAGGATGCTTTCCCAACACGCTCAACCCGATCAATCCGCCCCAGTCGTGCACTACCAAAGTGATGTCTTTCAGTTCAGCTCGCTCAATGAATTTTATGAGCGTGCGGTAGTGCATGAAAAAGGAATAATCCTTAATACGGGTGAATTTGTCTGAGCGACCGAATCCGAAAAAATCTGGAGCAATTACCCGATAGTTCTTCTTCAATATTGGAATCATTTTCCGATACAGATAACTCCAAGTGGGTTCGCCATGTAAACACAGGATCACCTCGCCTTCACCCTCATCCAAATAGTGGAATCGTCCGCCATTTATCTCCATGTAATGGGGATCGTAAGGATATCCCGGTAAACCGTAGAAACGCTCATCAGGCGTTCGCATCATCTCAATCATGCTGCAAGATAAAAATCTACTTACTACGAATAGCCTCTACCGGGCTAAGCCGCGATGCTAGGTAGGCCGGAATTACTCCTGCAATAAGACCAATGGTAACGGAAATGGCAATTCCGGTCATGATGTTACTTAGAGTGAGATAGATCTCCACATCAAACGCGTAGGATGCGACAAATGTGAGGATGTAAACGATAATAAGCCCTGCAATTCCACCCATCAGACTCAGGAATACCGCTTCAGACAGGAACTCCATCATGATGAACCAATTCTTGGCTCCCAAAGATTTTTCTATTCCAATGAGGTGGGTTCTCTCCTTTACAGATACGAACATGATGTTCGCAATCCCAAATCCTCCAACAAGAATTGAAAATCCTCCAATGATGGTTCCGGCAATGTTGAGGATCTGAAAGAGTTTTTCGAGCGATTTGGATAGCAAACTGATCTCATTCAAAGCGAAATTGTCGTCTGCTTTTGGTTTTAGACTTCTAATGCTACGCATGATTCCGCGGAGTTCATCCATCATGGCAGCCGTTTCTATACCCGGCCTGGCTTTTACCATTACCATTGGTTTTGATCCCGGATGGTCGAGTTTGATCACTTGCCGAGCAAAGTTTATGGGCATCAATAATTGATTGTCGACCGAGTTACCGAAAACAGATTCTCCTTCCACACCGAAAACCCCAATAACTGTCATTTTCCGTTTTAGCACCTTAACGGTTTTTCCCACAGGATTCTCGTTGCCAAATAGGCCTTGAGCCACTGCCATTCCAATGATGCAGACATTCTTTCCAATGTTCGATTCTGCCAACGTGAAGTAGCGCCCCGTAACGATATCAAACGATTTGATTCTGTTATAATCGTGCGTTACAGCCACTACGCTTACGTTCTCTACCACGTTCGAACCGTAGTCCACATTTTTGGTCTTTGAAGCCATGAAAACGACTGCTTCTGCCGTACGACTTCTGCGCTGAACTTCCTTAAAGTCGTGCAGGTCGGCCTCTGGGCGTTGCCAGTATTTCCACCACTCCTGAAACGCGCCTGAATCCCACGGCCACTTCTGGATGTATACCGTATTATCACCCAAGGATTGAATATTATCTCGGATGTTCTTCTCCATGGAGTCTACCAGGGTAAAAACGGTAATAATTGCCATAATGCCTATGGTGATTCCCAATAGCGAAAGGATGGTTCGAAGCTTGTTGCCCACAAGGGCATTCCAAGCCATTTTAATGCTTTCGTTGAAGAGTTTGAGGAATATGATCATTCGCTGTTGAAAACTTAGCGCAATTTACTTGGCCGCAACAAGCCAAAGGTAAGCTAATTGCCCTTTAAAAGGCTACCTTTGACCCGCTCGGAAAAAGCTTCTGAAACCCTCGATTTTATTGGAGTTTAGGCTGTTTAGGAAACCACTTTCCGACTGTTTTGTTTTTTGAATCTCAGTAATTGAAAAAAGTGGCGAAAAAGACCATAAAGAATGCATTGATATCTGTCTTTCACAAAGAAGGATTGGAGCCGATTGTTGAACAGTTGGTGAAACATGGCGTGAACATCTATTCCACTGGAGGAACACAGACTTATTTGGAAGAATTAGGAGCCGTGGTGCTTCCTGTGGAAGAACTCACATCTTACCCATCAATTTTGGGAGGTAGAGTAAAAACCCTTCACCCGAAAGTATTCGGTGGTATTCTTGGAAGAAGAGAAGAACAAAGCGACCTGCTTCAGTTGGAGGAATATGAGATCCCAGAGATCGATCTGGTAATTGTTGATCTGTATCCTTTTGAGGATACGGTTGCCAGCGGAGCGCCAGAGCAGGACATTATTGAGAAAATCGATATCGGTGGAATCTCTTTGATCCGAGCGGCAGCAAAGAATTTCAAGGATGTAGTAATTATTCCATCCAAGGATCAATATGCCGCGCTGGCCGGTTTAATTGCAGACGGAGCTTCAACAACCTTGGAAGATAGAAAGGCATTTGCGAAGGCTGCATTCGCAGTTTCATCGCATTACGATACTGCAATTCACAGATACTTTGCAGGAGAAGGCTTTGCTCACAAAGAATCTGGCACTAAGGTGCTTCGTTATGGAGAAAATCCACACCAGGATGGTTTCTTTCATGGTGATCTTGATGCGTTGTTCGATCAGATTCATGGTAAAGAGTTGAGCTACAACAACCTTCTGGATGTAGACGCAGCTGTTGCTCTCATCTCCGATTTTGATGAGACCACCTTCGCTATTCTGAAACACAATAATGCCTGTGGTTTGGCAAGTAGACCGAAATTGGTAGATGCGTGGAATGCGGCATTGGCTGGTGATCCTGTTTCGGCTTTCGGTGGAATTCTGATAACCAACGTGGAGGTGGATGCTGAAACAGCCGAAGAGATGAACAAGTTGTTCTTCGAGGTGGTCATTGCTCCATCGTACAGCGAGTCGGCTCTTGATATCCTGAAGCAAAAGAAGAACCGTGTCATCCTCATTCAGAAACCGTGTGATTTCCCGAAGCGCCAATTCCGTTCGTTGCTAAATGGAGTTTTGGAGCAGGATAAGGATCTGAGCACTCAAACGGTTGCGGATATGAATCCGGTTACAGAATTGAAGCCCACAGATGCACAATACGAAGACCTGGTATTTGCTAACAAATTGGTTAAGCATACTAAGTCGAATACCATCGTTCTTGCAAAGAATAAGCAGTTGTTGGCAAGTGGTTGCGGAATGACATCTCGCGTTGATGCACTTCGGTTTGCCATAACTAAGGCAAACTCTTTTAACTTCGACCTTAACGGAGCGGTTATGGCATCAGACGCATTCTTCCCATTCCCTGATTGTGTTGAAATTGCACACAATGAAGGCATTGATACGGTAATACAACCTGGCGGCTCCATTAAAGACAGCGAATCGATAGACTACTGCAACAATAATGGAATGGCGATGGTAGTTACAGGAGTAAGACACTTTAAACACTAAAAATGGGGCTGTTCGACTACTTCAGGCAGGAAATTGCAATTGACCTTGGAACGGCCAATACGCTGATCATCTACAACGATAAAGTGGTAGTGGATGAGCCGTCCATTGTTGCGAAAGACATACAAACGGGCAAGATCGTTGCAATTGGCAAGAAAGCCCAGCAAATGCACGGCAAGACCCACAAGAATATCGAGACCATACGACCTTTGAAGGATGGTGTGATTGCCGATTTCGAAGCTGCAGAGCAGATGATCAAGGGAATGATTCAGATGATCAATCCTGGTAGGAGATACTTTATTCCACCACAGATCAGAATGGTTATCTGTATTCCATCGGGTATTACAGAAGTAGAAAAGCGTGCGGTTCGCGACTCGGCAGAACACGCTGGTGCCAAAGATGTAAGATTGATTCAAGAACCGATGGCTGCGGCCATTGGAATTGGGATCGATGTAGAAGAACCGATGGGAAACATGATCATCGATATTGGCGGTGGTACAAGTGAGATCGCTGTTATTGCACTTGGCGGAATTGTTTGCGATCGTTCCATCCGTGTTGCTGGAGATGATTTTACGGCCGATATAGAAGACTACATGCGCAGGCAGCACAACATCCTTATCGGAGAACGCTCTGCCGAGAGAATTAAGATCGAGGTTGGTTCTGCACTTACAGAGCTTGAAAACCCGCCACCGGATTATGCTGTTCATGGGCGCGATTTGATGACTGGTATTCCGAAAGAGATAACCGTGTCATATCAGGAAGTGGCTCACGCATTGGATAAGTCCATCACCAAGATCGAAACAGCTATTCTGAACAACTTGGAGATGACTCCGCCAGAACTTTCTGCCGATATTTATAGAACAGGCCTTTACCTAGCAGGTGGTGGCTCTATGCTGCGTGGTCTCGACAAGCGAATTTCTCAGAAAACAAAACTTCCTGTTCACATTGCAGACGACCCATTGAGAGCGGTTGCGCGTGGAACAGGTATTGCACTCAAGAACATCGACCGATTCCCATTCCTGATGAGATGATCGGTTTCAATACGGATGAAACATGAAGAACATCCTGCTTTTTATCTACAGGAATCATGTGTTCTTCGTTTTCCTATTGCTTGAACTTGCATGTTTTTGGCTCATTGTCCGAAACAACAATTTTCATCGGGGCAGTATGCTCAATTCCAGTAACCAAGTGGCTGGAAGCATTTATGAGTTCAATAACGGAATTACGGAGTATTTCAAATTGAAGACCATAAACGATGAGTTGGCATTGGAAAACGCCACACTTCGTTCTATGCTAAGCAGTTCAAAGTATACGGTTTCAACCACAAACTACACGGTCCGGGATTCCGTATCCAGGCAGCATTATACCTACGTTCCGGCCAAAGTGGTCAATAATTCAACCGATCGAAGGAGCAATTACCTCACCATTGACCGTGGTCTCCTTCAAGGAGTACAACCCGAAATGGCCGTTCTTTCGTCTGCTGGTATCGTAGGTATTGTCAAAGACGTATCAAAGAATTTTGCAACCGTTATATCCGTTCTGCATAAGAACTCCAGTATCAGCGCTAAACTGGCCAACACAGGTTATATCGGTTCTTTAACGTGGGATGGTCGCGATCCGCAAGTGGTGCAATTGATGGATATTCCAAATCATGTGGAATTGGCAGAAGGCATGGTTGTACAGACTTCGGGCTATTCAGCCATGTTCCCCGCAGGAATAGCAATCGGCAAGGTCAGATCATTCAGCATAAAGGAAGGCGATAATTTCTACTCTATTGAAGTGGATCTATTTACCGATATGAACGCAGTAAGTGTAGTTTACGTGGTAAACAACATGATGGGAGCCGAGCAACAAGAGTTGGAACTACAAGCGCAAACGGATGACAACTGATATGTTGAAATACGTATGGCAGTTCATTCTGCTCTGCCTGTTACAGGTACTCATTTTCAATAACCTGAATTTGGGCGGATATGTAAATCCGTTCCCCTACATCTACTTGATTCTCATGCTACCTATTTCCATGGGGCGCATTCCGGTTCTTTTGGTCGGGTTTTTTCTTGGTCTCACGGTCGATGTGTTCTCCAACACAGGAGGAATGCATGCAGCAGCCACTACGCTCATCGCATTCTATCGCCCGTTGTACATCAAAGCTCAATCACCGCGCGAAGGTTACGAGCTTACCGCAGTTCCTAGCATCAAGCAGTTCGGAATCACATGGTTCATCCCGTATGCACTGCTTTTGGTGGTCATGCATCATTCGGTGCTTTTTCTGTTGGAAGCATTCAGATTCTCCGACTTTTTCCACACGTTTCTCAAAGCCGTTCTCAGCTCAGGATTAACGATGGTTATTATCGTGTTCATCGAGTACATGTTCGTTAACGAAAGACGCAGGTAATGTCGTTTCAATCCAAACATACAGACCGTATGTATGTGGTGATGGGAATCGTTCTGCTCATTTCACTTACGTTCTTGGGTAGACTGTTCTACGTTCAGGTGATCGATAAATCGTATCAGTTATCCGCAGATAATAACGTGCTACGGTACGAGACAGAATTTCCGGCTCGAGGTAGAATTTATGATCGAGATGGAAGACTTCTGGTGTACAACGAGGCCGCCTACGACCTTATGATCATTCCTCGGCAAGCAACAAGTATCGATACCACGGAACTGTGTCGCATTCTAAATATTTCGAAGGAGGATTTCATCCGAAAAATGGACAAGGCAAAGGCCTATTCGTGGCGTAAGCCTACCATTTTCGAAAAGCAGATATCGACCATTACGTATGCCGAATTGCAGGAAAAGCTTTACCGATTCTCAGGATTTTTTGTGCAGAAAAGAACACTTCGTAAGTATCCAGAACCTGTTGCTGCGCATCTGTTGGGTTATGTAGGAGAAGCAAGTCAGACCAAATTGGATGAAGACCCCTACTACAAGCGTGGCGATTACGTGGGTATCAGTGGTTTGGAAAAATCGTACGAGACCGAGTTACGTGGGCAGAAAGGGGTAAAAGTGATCATGGTTGATGTATTCAACCGCCCCAAAGGAAGCTACAAGGAAGGAAAGTACGATACGGTTGCGGTAGCTGGAAAAACCCTGCATGCAAGCATTGATGCAGAGTTGCAAGCTTATGGCGAGCTTCTGATGCAGAATAAGACCGGTGGAATTGTTGCCTTAGAGCCTTCAACAGGAGAGATTCTGGCATTGGTAAGCGCACCCAGTTTCGACCCTAATCTGCTGGTTGGGCGGGTACGGTCTGATAATTATCGGATGTTGCAAGCAGACACGCTAAAACCGCTGTTCAATCGTGCGTTGATGAGCGAACAGAATCCTCCGGGTTCCACATTTAAACTCATCAATGCCTTAATTGGGCAACAAGTTGGTGTGCTGAATGAGAACACCACCTACCGTTGCCCTCGCGGATACGTGTCGGGCAGTTTTAGAATGGGTTGCCACGATCACCGTTCGCCACTTAACCTGAGAGAATCCATTCAGCATTCGTGCAATGCCTATTACGGAAATGTGTTCCGCAACATCATTGACCACACAGGAAAACCTTGGGAAGGTTTTGCCATTTGGCGCAAGCATGTGGTCAGTTTTGGCCTTGGAACAAAATTCAATACCGACCTTCCAATAGAGTATGCTGGAATTGTGCCTACTAACGAGTTTTACGATAAACATTACGGAAAGAATCATTGGAAATCGTTGACCATTATTTCCATGGCCATTGGGCAGGGAGAGTTGGGAACCACGCCTTTGCAATTGGCAAATATGACCGCTGCCATTGCCAATCGTGGCTATTATTATCCACCGCATTTGGTCACTGCTATAGACGATGAGCCCATCAAGAATCGCTTTACCGAAAAACAGTTTACAACCATCGACCCCAAGTATTTTGAACCTGTTATAGATGGTATGGCCATGGTGTTTGAGCAGGGAGGTACCGGATATCGATCTCGGCACGATAGCATTGTGATGTGCGGTAAAACAGGAACGGCTCAGAATCCGCATGGCGAAGACCACTCCATTTTCATTTGTTTTGCCCCTAAGGATGATCCCAAAATTGCCTTGGCCGTTTTCGTAGAGAATGGTGGCGGAGGTAGTAAGTACGCAGCGCCTATTGCCAGTTTAATGGTAGAAAAGTATCTGACCGATACGGTTGCCAGACCCAATTTAGAGAAGCCGATACTGGAGGCAAATCTCATCGACCCATCTAAAAACGTGGCGCCATGAGAGAGCAACGTAGCATATTCGATGGTATCGACTGGGTTATGGTCGGTCTCTTCCTCATACTTGTTTTTATGGGGTGGATCAATATCTATGCTGCCGTTTTTAACGAAGAGCATCAGAGCATTTTAGACTCAACGCAGCGCTATGGTAAGCAGCTTTTCTTCATCGTATTTGCCATTTTCGTTGGTCTGGTCATCATGCTTATTGATGGTAAATTCTTCTCAACCTTTGCCTTGCCCATTTATGGCCTTACAATGCTGTTGTTGGTTGTGGTTCTTTTTACCGCCAGAGATGTGGCCGGAGCCCGCTCTTGGATAGATATAGGTGCGTTTAAATTGCAGCCCTCAGAATTTGCCAAATACGCAACTTCCTTGGCTTTGGCCTCTTATCTCAGCACCATCAATATCAGGATGGATGAATTGAAGACCAAACTTGTTGCAACCCTCATTCTGGTCATTCCTGCCGGGTTGATCCTGCTACAGAACGATACAGGTTCCATGTTGGTGTTCGGAGCATTTGCGTTGGTCATGTACAGAGAAGGGCTTTCTGGTAACTTCCTTCTTTTCGGTTTGGCAATGGCAGTTCTGTTCATCTTCGCCCTGCTTTTTACGCCTCTTACCATGCTTATCATTTTGGGAAGCATTGGGCTGGTGGTTTTTCTATTTCAGCGGAGGAAGACCTGGAAACTGGGCCTTTCAATTGGGGCGGTGCTGATGGTTTTAATGGGTTTTGTGTACAGCGTAGATTACATCTTTAACGAGGTGCTGGAACCGCATCAGCAAGTGCGTATCAATGTATTGCTTGGTAAAGAAGACGACCCGAAAGGTGCCGGCTATAACGTCAATCAGAGCAAGATAGCCATCGGCTCTGGCGGATTTACAGGTAAAGGATTTCTAAAGGGAACACAGACCAAGTACGATTTTGTGCCAGAACAGACCACCGACTTTATTTTCTGCACAGTAGGCGAGGAGTGGGGCTTTCTAGGCACCTTTGTCGTCATTACATTATTTGCTGCGCTCATTCTGCGCATTCTGTTCATAGCAGAAAGACAGCGCTCTGCCTTTACGCGCATTTACGGTTACTGTGTGGCCAGCATTTTCCTCTTCCATTTTATGATAAACATTGGAATGACCATTGGCCTCATGCCCGTAATAGGCATTCCGTTGCCATTCTTCAGTTACGGAGGTTCATCGCTGCTAGGCTTCACCATCCTGCTGTTCACCTTTATTAAATTGGATGGCTACCGCTTGCAGCAGTTGAGGTAAGCCCGGCCTAAATAGATGAGTCTGTTCAATAAACTGTGTCAGTTGTCATAGAGATAGATATTTGATAACCAGATAGACACAGAAAATGGAAGAACAAGAGAATGACAAATTTGACTATGCCAACTTTGAGAAGGAGGCGATAGAGAAGTTGAAGAACGGTAAGGAACTGGGTGGCAAGGACGGAGTTCTGGGTCCCATGCTCAAGCGATTGCTTGAAGCAGCCATGGAAGGCGAGCTAGATGCCCACCTGAAGGATACGGACACCCCCAACAGGCGCAACGGCAAGATGGGCAAGAAGCTTAAGACGGGCTTCGGTAGCATAGAAGTGAACACGCCCAGAGACCGTAACAGCAGCTTTGAACCGCAGATACTCCCCAAGCGACAGACCACCTTGGGCGCATCGTTGGACCATAAAGTGTTAAGCCTTTACGGCATTGGCATGAGCTACGCGGACATCTGCGCCCACTTGGAGGAACTCTATGGGGTTACCACCTCTCCGGCCACACTGAGTGCGATCACCGACCGCGTTATAGATGAGGTGAAGGCCTGGCAAGGCCGCCCCTTGGAGAGCGTCTACCCGTTCGTATGGCTGGACGCGATACACTACAAGGTGAAGGAGAACGGAGGTATCCGCAGCAAGGCGGTGTACTGCATGCTGGGCGTGAACCGTGAGGGCATCAAGGAACTGCTGGGCATGTATGTGGGAGAGAACGAAGGAGCACGGTTCTGGCTCAGCGTCATCTCCGATCTGCAGAACCGTGGTGTGAAGGACATCATCATAGCCAGTATCGACAACCTCAAGGGACTGTCCAATGCCATCAAAAGCGTGTTTCCCGATACCGAAGTACAGCTCTGCATCGTCCATCAGATACGCAACTCCATGAGATACGTGCCACACAAGAACAAGGCTACCGTGCTCAAAGACCTCAAACAGGTCTATCAGGCCCCATCAATGGATCAAGCAGAGGTTGCTCTGGCCAATCTCGAAGAGAATTGGGCAAAGCAATACCCTGCGATGGTCAACAGCTGGCTCAACAACTGGGAAGAACTCAGTAATTACTTCAAGTACCCAGAGGACATCCGTAGAAGGATATACACCACCAACCCCATAGAGAGCTTTCACAGTCAGCTGCGAAAGGTGACCAAGACCAAGCGCGTTTTTCCTTCGGACATGGCCCTACTCAAGCTGCTTTACCTCGTTCAGGAAAATGTCAGAAAGAACTGGACAAGACCACTTAATGGATGGAATCTTACAATGTCACAGATGATGATCATATTTGAAAAACGCTTGATACAACCCTGAAGGTTGGCCGCGGCCAACCTTCAGCTGATGAATGTTGAACAGACCCAAATAAATCAACGTTGTTAACCATCAAACCGATAGTTATCAGTTAATCTTGCAGCCATTGACCAAAATGCTGGAACCACTTATCCAAATCAAAAAAGCGATTGACCAAATCGTTATTGCGATTGACCAAAATGCCGGAACCATTGACCAAAACGAAAATTCCATTGACCAAAACGCTAGAACCATTTCACCAAAATGCTGGAACCATTGACCAAAAATGAAAAGTGATTGACCAAAACGTGGGAATCATTGACCAAAATGGAAATACCATGAACCAAAATGTAAAGAACCGTTGACCAAAATGGTGGGTTGAGTGAATCAGGGGGCATTGAGCACTTCTTGAATGAGTATGAAGCAAACTAATCCAAGATCGAGATAAAAAGGCAATTTTATCATAAGAGACTGTGTCAATTTGTGAAACCGTAAATAACAAGCCTATGATTTCCGTAACCCCGTAGCGATAATATGTCCCGTTTAGTAAGAGCCCAGTTATCAGCAAGAGTGTTGCATTGCACACGTGATAAAATCCTTCAAGAAGGTGTCTCGTTCAATACAGTCGGCAAACTCTGCGGTTTGACCTGAGTCCCAGGTTCATTGGGATAAGGAAAATCATACGTGAGAAATCTGCCAGATTGTACCGTATCACCGTGATACACTACGTAGAAGCCTTGTTCATCAAATACAAGCTTGTGGAGGAAAGTATTGAAGACTGGTGATTCAACTGCGCCATGTCGATTCCTTCAAATAGATTTGGGTGAAACTCCAAAGGTTATTGGTGAGGCATGTGTTAGAGTTAGGTTCTAAAAGTTCATTGGCAACCTCAGGATTCCAACAATCCGGTACTGGTTCTACTGGACAATCTTATGACATCTGAAATTAGAACAGATATGACAGAGCTGCAAGGGAAATGTAGTTTTCCTGGATCTTGTGGCTGTTTTAAGTTCTTCAACCTGTTTGTTCACCCTGATGGTGGGCGTTCAAATGCTGCATTTTGAACTCCATTGTTGTCATTTCGCAATCTGACATCATAAACTACAATCAAATCTAATGCATCCATCTTCACCAATGGTTGTACAGGCTTTATCAAGCACTTTTAGAAATCGCTACTCAGCGTCTAACGGTTTTTAGGCAAGGTCAATCTGAGCATGGTACGAACTAGCGAGAAGTCGGCCGTTTCTGCAGCACCCCATCAGCACAACAAAAAAGCCCCATCAGATTTCTGATGGGGCTTTCTATTCATTAAGCTATTGGCTGCTTAGAAGAACTTGGCGCGGTTATCTACCACTTCAGCCTTTTCCTTCAGCGCTTCGTAAACTTCAAAGTCAACTCTAGAAGAAAGCGATCCGTTAAGGATACGGCCATTATTGGCAAAATTCGATTGTTCTGGCAATTCCGTACGAGAATCAACGCTTACAACATATACCCCTTGATCTCCTTTTATCGGCTTGGAAATATCTCCGGCCTCCATTCCGGCAACCGTTCCGATCAATGCAGGCTCGCGGCCCAGACCTTGAATGGCCATAGAACCGAAAGTAACGTTCTCTTTAACCTCAACAGGTAGGTTCATGTTATTGGCAATGCTTTGAATGTCTCCAGCACGCGCAGCCTCAAATTCTTTCATGAACATGGCGGCTTTCTTATCCTTGATGGCTCCTGCCTCCAATTCTTCGCGGATATCATCAATGGCTGTAAAGCCTTCTTCCTTGATGTTGGTAAGAACACCCACAACAAATGTATTGCCTAGCTCAAACACTTGGCTCACGTTTCCTTTCTCAGCCTCGAAAGCCCAACGGATAAGCGCACGTGGATTCTCCAGACCGGCAACCGTTCTATCTGCCTCTTTCAGGTTGCTTGCAATACGCTTGTTAAGACCACGATTGGCAACTTCTTGATCGAATGACGCAATAGAAGAGATGCTTCTAGCAAACTCATCAGCCTCGCCATACACAATTTGGAAAGTTTTAGTGCTGGCATCTACAGCTCGGTCAATGAATGCAACAGCACGCTTCTCTGTATTCCCGTTTTGATCTTGCACATTAATGATGTGGAACCCGAACTGCGAAGTAACCACAACTAGGTCGCCCTTCTTGCCATCAAAACAGGCATCGTTAAAAGTTGGCACCATCTGTCCTTCTTTGAACCAACCAAGGTCTCCTCCTTGTGCACCAGAACCTGGATCTTCAGAACTGCTTCTTGCCAATTCAGCAAAATCAGCACCACCATCTATCAAGGCCTTCAAGCTATCGGCAACCGCCTTGGCTTTTTCAACACTTCCGTAAGTCTCTGGTTTAATAAGAATGTGGCGTGCCTGTACAGAATCCGGGGCCATTTTAACACCGATCAACTTGGCCATTCTGTAGGTCTGTCCTTCCAAATAGGGTCCGTAAACGAATCCTTTTTCGGCATCGAACATCAACGAATCAACCACACCGCCTAGTTCGCCTTTTGCCAACCAACGAGCGTTGAAACGAACATCAGATTCGCGATTGACAAGAAGCGTGTCGTTATCGGTTGTTTCGAACGATGGTTTCAATGTTTGCGCCCAGTTCAGAACCTTCTCGAAATCTTCTTTCGAAGGGTCAACTCGGAAAGCAACGAACTCTACATCGCGAGATGCATCTTGCTCATACTTCGATTTGTTGTCGTTATAGTATTTCTTGATGTCGGCATCGGTAACCTCAACTGTTGAATCTGCAACCGCTTTGTACGGCTTAAGCACATATTTGATCGTTGCATTCTGATTTTTTGCGATGTAATCGCTCTTGGCTTCTTCGTTGGTTACGTACAATCCCTTTTTGATGGCATTGTTGTACTTCTCCGTTCTGCGAAGTTTGGCAATATCCTTCTCAAAGGCGATCCATCTTTTCTTCACGTCCTCATCTGTCTCCATTCTCTTCAGAAAGGCGATAACCTGTGCCTGATCGAACTGACCTGTCTCTGGATTGGTGAACGCCTGCACAACCTGCGGGTGTGGATTGCTGCCTTGAACCATGTCGTACAGTTCTTCTTTACTTACTCGAACTCCAGCAGCATCAAGTTCTGCATTAAGTACGATGTCACGCACGAGTTGATTCCAAGTCTGATCGCGAAGCTGATCGGTTGTTGCGTTATCAACAGAAGTCTGTCCTGTTTGCGTCTTGTAGTTGGCGATTGTTTCGTCAACGCGCTCTTGAAATTTTCTGCCGTCAACTGTTTCGCCAGCAATTTGTCCAATCTCCGTTGGATTCCCTTGGAAAAGGCTGTCCAACATGGTTGGGTCTAAAACGAAGAGCAGCATTGCTCCACCGATCATCACCATAAGTAGGGTGGACTTTTCACGGATTTTTCCAATTACCATCTGTAATTACGCTTAAAATTTAGGGTCGCGAATATACGCTTTGTGCTTCTATTATGAAATATGCGATTTGAATAACCGAAATGCGCTGAAACTGCTATACCGTCTGCTTTCCGTACATCTTGGCAATTAACGATAGTTGACCGCAATGTGTGCCTTCGTGCCGCACTGCGTGCATGGCCATGAAACGCTTGCTTTTGTTCTCACCAAATGCCAATCCAAGCGGATTTTCCTCATTCAATTCTTCATCATTCAGGCCTTCAATGGTTTCCAATGCAACAGCATGAATTTGTTTGAAAGCAGAAAGAACTTCTTCTAACGATGGCTGTGCAGCAGGCTTTTGTCCTTTGATAGATTGAATTTTAAAATCGTTCAACCAAGGAATTTCAACGTCTTTTGCCCCCAGACATCGAATAGCAAGCATGTTTTCTGCCCAGCACAAATGTGCCAAGATCCAATATGGGCTGTTGGTAGTGTAGCCATTCACCTCAAACTCGCGGTACATGTCTTCACCTTTGAGTTTAGACAGATAGAACCGCGTGAGATTACGCTGTTCATCCATCATGGTGGCCAGAACTTTGCCGGAGCTGTATTCCATTAGCCTTTACCGTGGCACTGTTTGTACTTCTTGCCACTTCCACACGGACAAGGATCATTTCTGTTGATCTTTTCGCCAACGGATACCGGTTCTGGTTTACTCTGTGGTTGTGTTGGCAAAGGTTGTTGCTGTCCGCCATTCTGTGCTGGTGCAGCTTGACGTTGCGCCAATTCAGGTCGAGAAGCAGTAACCCTTTCTTTTCGTTCGCGTGCTTCGCTTACCCGAGTGTTTTCTGCGTTTGGCAGATCTCCTTTGAATAGGAACGAGATCACTTCGCGGTTCATCCTGTCCAGCATTTTCTGGAACAGGTTGAAGCTTTCGAACTTGTAGATCAACAGCGGGTCTTTTTGCTCATAAGATGCATTCTGAACCGAAGTTTTCAGTTCGTCCATCTCACGCAAATGCTCTTTCCATTGCTCATCGATAATGGCCAGAATGATGTTCTTCTCGAAGGCTAGCGGGAGATTTGAACCTCGAAGTTCGTAGGTCTTTGCAAGGTTCACCACTACGTTCAGACTCTTTATACCGTCTGTAAATGGAATAACGATGTTGGTGAATTTCTCTCCTTGTGTTTCAAAAACATTGGCAATGACCGGGAATGCTCGTTCGGCAACACTCGCTTTCTTGTGTTTGTAACCCTCAGTAAGTGCGTGCACCAATTTGTCGATCAGCGCATCGGTTTTCATGGAGTTGAATTCCTGCTCTGTAATGGGAGATTCGGAAGAGAAAACCCGAATTACATCCAATTTGAAGCCATCGAAATCTCTTGCGTCATGGAATTCCTCAACAAGCGCTGAGGCCGTGTCGTGGATCATGTTCAACACATCAACAGAAAGACGCTCACCTTGCAGTGCGTGTCTTCTACGTTTGTAGATCACTTCGCGCTGGGCATTCATCACGTCATCATACTCCAGCAATCGTTTACGGATGCCGTAGTTGTTCTCTTCTACTTTCTTCTGCGCACGTTCTATGGATTTTGAAACCATTCCATGCTGAATGACCTCTCCTTCCTCGTAACCCATTCGGTCCATCAGTTTGGCAATTCGGTCCGAACCGAAAAGACGCATCAGGTTGTCTTCCAGTGAAATATAGAACTGAGAAGAACCTGGATCGCCCTGACGACCAGCACGACCACGCAACTGACGGTCAACACGTCTACTTTCATGACGTTCTGTACCGATAATGGCCAGACCACCAGACTTTTTAACCTCTTCTGTAAGCTTGATATCCGTACCACGACCAGCCATGTTGGTAGCAATGGTCACCGCACTTGGCTTACCTGCCATGGCCACAACATCGGCTTCTTTAGCATGCAATTTTGCATTCAAAACCGTGTGGTCGATCTTCTTCATTTTGAGCATTCGGCTCAAAAGCTCAGATATCTCAACAGAAGTTGTACCGACCAAAACAGGACGGCCTTCTGCGGTCAATTTTACTACGTCTTCAATTACTGCATTGTACTTTTCGCGGGTGGTTTTGTAAACCAGGTCTTCCTTGTCTTCTCTTGCAATCGGACGGTTGGTTGGGATGACCATTACGTCCAATTTGTAGATGTCCCACAATTCTTTTGCTTCAGTTTCGGCAGTACCGGTCATACCCGATAGCTTGTGGTACATTCTGAAGTAGTTCTGAAGTGTAACCGTTGCCCATGTTTGAGTCGCTGCCTCAACCTTTAGGTTTTCTTTGGCCTCAATTGCTTGGTGTAGACCATCTGAATAACGTCTTCCGTCCATGATACGGCCGGTCTGTTCGTCAACGATCTTAACCTTATTGTCCATCACCACATACTCCACATCTTTCTCGAAAAGTGTGTATGCTTTAAACAGCTGGTTCATGGAGTGAACGCGAGCGCTTTTGATGGCGAAATCGCGCATCAACTCATCTTTCTTCTTGGCTTTCTCTTGATCGGAAAGCTGCATTTTCTCTATCTCGGCAATACCAGAACCCACATCGGTAAGAACGAAGAACTGGTCATCTTCCATGTTCTTGGTAATAAGATCGAGACCTTTCTCCGTCAACTCAATGGAGTTGTGCTTCTCATCAATTACGAAGAACAATTCCGTATCAACCTTGTGCATTTCCTTGTTCTGATCCTGCATGTAGTAATTCTCCGTTTTTTGGAGAATCTGTTTTACGCCAGGTTCGCTCAAGTACTTTATCAATGCTTTATTCTTCGGAAGCGCTCGGTAGCAACGTAATAGCGCCATTCCGCCTTCACCTTCCTTGTAGCCATCGTTTCCAGACGATATCAATTTCTTGGCATCGGCCAATGTGGTATTGAATAGGGTTTTCTGAACGTTGAGCAGTTTTTCAACCTTAGGTTTCAGGTCATCAAACTCGTGCTTATCGCCTTGCGGAACAGGCCCAGAGATGATGAGCGGAGTTCGGGCATCGTCAATGAACACCGAATCGACCTCATCTACAATAGCGTAATTGTGCTTGCGCTGAACGAGGTCGCCAGCTTCGCGCGCCATGTTATCGCGCAGGTAATCGAAACCGAATTCGTTGTTTGTTCCGAAGGTGATGTCGGCATTGTAAGCAGCTCGTCTTTCTGGTGAGTTCGGTTGATGCTTATCAATGCAATCTACTTTCAGTCCATGGAATTCGTAAAGTGGCCCCATCCACTCGGAGTCACGTTTTGCGAGGTAATCGTTCACCGTTACGAGGTGCACGCCACGACCGGCCAAGGCATTCAAATAAACAGGAAGCGTTGCAACCAAGGTTTTTCCTTCACCCGTTGCCATCTCTGCAATACGCCCTTTGTGCAGTGCAACACCACCGATCAATTGAACATCATAGTGCACCATATCCCAAGAAACCTCGGTTCCGCCTGCTTGCCAAGATTTTGGGAAAATGGCTTTGTCTCCTTCAATGGTAACGTAGCCTTTTCGGGCAGCTAGGTCGCGGTCCATATCTGTTGCGGTAACCACCAATTTGCCATTCTCTTTCAGCCTTCGCGATGTTTCCTTTACTACAGCAAAAGCTTCGGGTAGAATTTCTAACAGAACTTCTTCGATCTTTTCGGTGGCATCTTTTTCTATCTGGTCTATCTGATCGTAGATGCGCTCTTTCTCTTCTACATCCGTGGCTGGATCATCGGCCTTGGCGCTGAGTTCTTCTATCTGTTTTTGTTCTTCAGACAGGTGATCGGAAATACGCTTCTTCAGTTCTATGGTCTTGCCACGGAGTGCGTCATCCGATAGATTTTGAAGTTGTGAGAAGATCTGATTGATCTGATCGACATAAGGTTGAATTTCTTCAATGTCCTTATCGGCCTTTGTTCCAAAGAACCTTTTGGCCAGATTATTAATAAGATTGATCATTACGTGTGAATTCCTTTTTGAGTGGCAATCGGGATGTCAACAACCATTCCGTTGGAGGCGATAGGACAACCTGTCATGCGGGCGGGCGAAATTAAGCCTTTTTTACCTCCAACATGGTTTGAATGTTGACGATCGGGTAGAAACAAAAAGAGCGACTCCTTTCAGGGAATCGCTCTTTTCAAAAGTTCTGATTATGATTTAATACTCATCTTCATTAAAGAAGAAGTCGTCTTTGGTTGGATAATCTGGCCAAATGTCTTCGATGCTTTCGAATACTTCGCCATCGTCTTCAATTTCTTGAAGATTTTCTACTACCTCCATTGGAGCGCCTGATCTCATTGCGAAGTCAATCAGCTCATCCTTTGTGGCTGGCCAAGGTGCGTCTTCGAGACGTGATGCTAATTCAAGGGTCCAATACATGTTTATTCGAGTTTACCTGTTCTATTTTGCGCAAAGCTAAAAATTTAATCAAGACGCGAAATACCTTGCGAAAATTTAGCCGGAGGCGCTAAAAATCAGCTATTTACGTGGTCTCCAGGGCACTTCTTTCACTTCGTTGTACTGCGCAATCTTTCTACTTAGCACAAATAGATAATCGGAAAGTCGGTTCAAATATTTTATCACCAAAGGAGAAACAGGCTCTTTTTCGTTGAGGAGAACTGTTAGGCGCTCAGCTCTTCGGCATACACAGCGCGCAATATGGCAGAAACTTATCGTGTCGTTTCCACCAGGAAGCACGAACGCTCTCAATTCGGGCAGTGTATCGTTCATGCGGTCCATTTCCTTTTCGAGGAATTCGATGTCGGATTCGTGCAGATCTGGAACAACGAGATTCGACTTGCTTGGGTCGGAAGCCAAGATGGAACCAATGGTGAACAATCGATCTTGAACTTCGGCCAAAGTCTCTTTTGCAAACGGATCGATGTCGCGAAATCGAACCAATCCGATGTAGGAGTTCAACTCATCGACCGTGCCGTAGCTTTCAATTCTTATATGATATTTCGGAACCCGTGCGCCACCGAAAAGTCCGGTAGTGCCATCATCGCCTGTTTTAGTGTAGACTTTCATGACTGCTGCAACACGGTTTGAACGTTATGGTTCACTTCATCGGTTTCTACCAAGCCATCTTTTAGTCGGATAATGCGATGCGCGTGCTGCGCGATGTCTTCTTCGTGCGTCACTACCACTATGGTGTTACCGTTACGATGGATCTCTTCAAAAAGCCCCATGATTTCGATGGAAGTTTTGGAATCAAGGTTTCCTGTTGGCTCATCCGCAAGAATAAGCGCAGGACTGTTAACCAACGCTCTTGCTACGGCAACGCGTTGCCTCTGACCACCCGAAAGCTCGTTCGGGCGGTGAGTCATTCTATCGCCCAAACCAACTTGATTCAACACCTGTTCGCCACGCTTTTTGCGGTCGGCACTTCCAATACCTGCGTAAATAAGTGGAAGCGTAACATTATCAAGTGCCGTTGATCGAGGCAAGAGGTTAAAGGTCTGAAAAACGAATCCGATCTTTTTGTTCCGCACTTCGGCCAACTGATTGTCTGACATGCGACTCACATCCTGCCCATCAAGAAAATACTGTCCAGCACTAGGTGTATCCAAGCAGCCGATCATGTTCATCAGCGTTGATTTTCCAGAACCGGAAGGTCCCATCAATGCCACATATTCGCCTTGCTTAATGGTAATGCTGATGTCGCGCAAAGCGTGTACTTCTTCGGTTCCCATCACATACACTTTGGCTATGTGTTCCGTGCGGATAACGTCTTTAACTGGGGAGAATTTGATTTCCATTGGATGGCTAAATTACAATCAATACCTGATGACGAAATGCTGCTTCGGCTGCTCTCTTCGTAGGAAAACGATTCCTACTTGAAACAGATCAAGTGTCACATTAACACGTTCATGCTCCTTGATGTTCGCCCAAGCATCAGCCATGCCTTTGCTCCAATAAATATCATCGAAAAGCAACACCGAATCGTTGTGACATTTTTCCAAACATTGCTCAAAATAGCGGATGGTCGGTTCTTTCTGATGATTGCCATCAATAAACGCCCAATCCAGTTTTTCAATTGAATTGAGGAATGGTTTAAGGGTATCGTCAAAGTTTCCTTCGATGATCGTTGGGTTGACTTTCGCTTTTTGAAATTGATTGCGAGCAATAGCAGCAGTATTCGGACATCCTTCAAAAGTTGTGAGTTTACCATTTGGATTACCGAGCGATTGGTAGAGGCTTCCTATGCCGAGCGAAGTTCCCAATTCTATCATGGTTTCGGGTTCAAAACGCTTAGAGAGTCGAAAAAGCAATTCGCCCCATTTTCCGCCTTTTGCAGAATTTTTGGCGATGTCTGCCACCTTTCTTTTGTTGGATTTATTGACCGTTGAACCTGCTCCTAGGTCGGTTATTTCAATCTCATCCGTTCTATATAGAAGTTCTTTCCGAATTCTTCCAACTGTTTCATATTCCAAATACGCTGTCTTGTCGTAAATCACTTTATCGAGCAATTCGTACACAAAAGGAGAGTGTATTCCGTGCCGATTTTTGGCTTTTGAGAGATACTTTGCGTATTCGGCTGCGCGCCACAGATGAGACATTGCGCGAATTTAGCGCTTAGCTAACATTTCCGATCAGTGAAGCAACTAAGTTTGTTGGAAGCCATCATTCATGAAACAACTTCTTGCACTCTCACTTTTCTTTTTTCCTATTTCTCTTTTCTCCCAGTCAATTACTTCCGGTCCTGTGGTTGGTGGTGTTACTTCAGAATCGGCCCGTATCTATATAAGGACGGATGTTCCTACCGAATTCGACCTTGAATTGGATACGTTGCCAAGTTTCGGAACGTCCATTTTTGTTACAGACAGTACAAGGACCGATCAGTTCTCCATGACAATTGTTGACGTGGCAGGCTTGGAACCGTTCAAGGAATATTACTATCGGTTTTTGATCAATGGTCAGCCGCAAGATTCGGTGTATAGGTTCACGTCCTTTCCAGCACAAGGAGAAACCGGACATTATAAAGTTGTTGTTGGGTCCTGCAATTACTTCGAGAATTTCGAACTATTCGGACATATCAAGGATTTTGACCCGATGCTTTTCGTGCATCTAGGTGATTGGCGTTATCCGCCTAGCACCTTTGGCTGGGATTATAATCTGTTCCCTGATCGGATTGCTGATGCGTTCTCCTTCCGTTACAACGACCCGAATATGAGTGGCTACGTATTGGGCAACACGGCCATCGATTACGTTTACGATGATTCTTATTGCCACAACGGAAACCAAGGCAACACATTTCCACAGATAACCGCGGTAGAGTTGGCGCCCGATTCGTTCTTCTATGATATTCAAACAATTGAGTTCGATTCGGCTGTTATTCCTGGGGCGATCAGAGCTTATTTCGACCACTTTCCCGGTTACGGATCGGTTGATACGACCATTGGAATTCACCACAAGTTCACAATGGGCAACGTGGAGTTCTTCATGCTCGACCTACGGAACCCAGCATCTCCGCAGAACGATCCATTCATCTATCATCCTGAGACGAACACCTACACCTTTGAACCTGATTCTAACCATAGTTTAATGAGCGCACCACAGCGTGAGTGGCTGCTGAATGGATTGCTGAACTCCACAGCGGATTGGAAAGTGATAGGTAGCAGTTTGATGTTCAATAAGCGGTTTGTTCAATTTCGTGAGATCGCAGAACAGCTTCAGGTGCTTGGTCCTTCAATCATAGAATACGTTTGGAGTTTGGCCTATTTCTGGAACGCGTATCCTGCCGATCTGAATGGCGTTTTGGATTTTGTAGAAGAGAACAACATTAAAGATGTGATCGTGATTTCTGGCGATAGCCATAGTTCTATGGTTGACGATGGCACCAACGCTGGCCTGCCAGAACTAAGTGCCAGTGGATTAGCATCGGAAGATGAAGGTTACTTGAACTATCAACTCGATTCTGTGATAGACCTTTTGGGATACAGCTACGGAACCATCGATTCTTTATGGAATGGAGGCGGAAACGGAGTTGGGAATTCGAATTTCTCTGATAGTTACGGAACGATGGAGTTCTTTGGCCGAGATTCCGTGATGTTGTGCGCAATGGATGAATCGGGAGCTACGATGGGATGCGTGCGTATTTATCATTCGTCCAACCCTTTAGGAGTAGGAGCTGTCGTTGCTATTCAGAATCAGCGCTTTGACGTGTACCCCAATCCTGCAACCGATGAAATCACCACAACCAATTGAAATTTTTAAGGGAGTGAGGTTTGATGGAGCTACAACCACATCTGAAGGCGCTAAATTGGGAACTGTTTTTCACCAACAGGTCGGCTTTGGTTTCAGAAATTGGTCTAAGGAACCCGGGACTGGAACAGAGATGCAAATGACCTGAAACCTTTGAGTACTGGAACGTACTCGCTGGTGCCTTACATGACCGAGCTAGAACTAATTTAAGAAAGCAAGTAGGATATAAATTCTGCGCTAGACTTTAACAAGGCTCTCTTGCACATCAACTGTGGGAACAGACAGTGGTCCACCTTTGTGTATGCTACTCTTTTCCCAAACTATACATCAAAATACACATCAATAATCAGCAGGATGCGTGAGGGTCTGACCCTCAAATTCACCAGATATCTCCTAATTCCATACTCTAACAGAGGCGTTTACTGGGTTTTCCATCCTTACACGGATGCGAGGTCCACTCTTGATAATAGCCCTACCTCACGGGCTTTTTAATATCAGTCGTAAAGATTCCCATCATCATATCTTATGATTCGCCTTGTGCATGTTGGTAGATATTCATTGGAGAATAACTCATTTGGAATGATGATGACTGTTTTTACTTTCTGGAATATTTTAGAATCTGTTAACGAAAAGTCGGATCTATTAACTGTTTAAGGAATGGCCTTGCCTCAGTGGAAGTAGCCAGCCTGTAAGGTTCCCCAGGAAGGAGTAAAAGGCTGAACTAACTGCAGAAATTTGCAAACGTTCCTTGAGGGAGCAATCCTACGAGCTGATCCAGCAACTTGCAAATGTTATCAAAAGATGTTCTGGTTTTTCAATACACAAACTTCTTGCTCCCCGCAACGCTTATCAATGCTCTTTCTGACTCAGGCTTGATTTCGATAAGGCTTTCCAAAAGATATGGCTGGAGAGGCTATCTAGCGGCAGTTACATCATCAGTGCCATCACCGCTCATCAAACGATTTATGACCAGGCAATGAAAGAAAAGAACGGCCAAAGCCAGCACCAACTTAGGCGCATAAAGCATGAACATTTCAATTGCTTTGTCCGAGTAACGTGAGAGTGTTTCAGTATTCATTTTCAGTAAAACGAGGGTTAGTTATTATGAATGTGCACATCCATTTGAGGAAACGGAATGTTGAGTCCGTGCTGACCGAATTCCTTATAAACGCGTTTGTTCATTTCGAAGAACACATCCCAATAATCAGCAGATTCTACCCAAGCACGTACTGCGAAGTTCACTGAACTATCTGCCAATTCGGATACAGCCACAAAAGGAGCTGGGTCTTTCAAAATACGACTATCCGAATTCAACATCTGAAGCAGAACCTCTTGTGCCTTTTCAGCATCATCTCCGTAACCAATGCCAAATGTCCAATCAACCCTTCTTCGTGGTTCGGTAGAGTAGTTGATCATGCTCCCTGTAGAAAGCCCTCCGTTTGGAATGATGATGGTCTTGTTGTCAGGAGTTTTGAGAATAGTGTTGAATATCTGAATCTCAGAAACCGAGCCGACATAACCCTGCGCTTCCAGAACGTCACCCACCTTGAATGGCTTGAAAATGAGAATCATCACACCTCCTGCGAAATTTTGAAGTGTTCCACTCAGAGCCATACCAACAGCCAAACTTGCAGCTCCAAGAATGGCCACGAAAGATGTCATCTCAATCCCCAGCGTTCCTAGAGCAGTAATAACCACCAAGATCTTTAAAACAATACTTATCATGCTTCCAAGGAAGCTCTGAAGCGCTGCATCGAATTTTCTTGCTGCCATCAGTTTTTGAGCGGCCCTCGAAATTGCTCCGGCCAACCAAAGTCCAATCACAAGAATCAGAATTCCGACTGCTAATTTCTGTCCGTATTCAATCATCAACGGCATATAATCTGTACCTCCGTCTGCAAATAGATCTTTCATAAAAGCTTGTTTTTGTTTGGCCGGCAAAGAAACTAAAACAAAAAGAAACGTCTTTTTTTAGGGTATTTTCAGCCCATATCTCATGCCTTCTGTGCTACTTGTCACAAAAGAGCTAAATTGATACCGATACATTGTGGGATTGTTTAGCCAATGAAAAGCAGAAGAAACTTTATCAAGCGTTCGTCAATAGCAACGCTAGGAGCCCTTATCGGTTCACGAATTGTATTCGGAAACAACCTTCCAAAGGATTACGTGCCTGTTATTCTTCAGGATGGAGACCCGTACTCCATGTTCAAGAAAAACAAGGAAATGGTGGTTCTCAACAACAAACCTTGGAACATCGAGACCTTACCTCATTTATTGGATGATAAGGTAACTCCGAATGAAAAGATGTTTATCCGAAACAACGGTTTGATTCCGGAAGATATAGATGTAAACAAATGGACACTGACCATTGATGGTGAGTCGGTTTCCAAGCCCAAAACCTATACGTTACAAGAGCTAAAGACCAAATTTCCTCAACACACCTATCAAT
>JAGYJL010000120.1 GCA_018402015.1 Flavobacteriales bacterium
CCTGCTGCTCGATGCGTTGAACGCCTTGCTCCTTCTGCAGCAAACAGCGCTTCCGACTCTTCAAGATCATCTAAAACGTTGGAATAAACCTGCTCTACTGACGAACGCGCTATAGCTAGATCTTGGGTAAAAGACAAGGTTGGATTGAATCTATAAGGAACTCCAGGCTGACTGTTTCCTCCTTGATTATCAACATCATAAGGCTGAGCCCAAAATCGGCACAATTCAAAATGACACAACGCGCGCACAAACAATGCTTCGGCTTTCAGAACGTTTTTCCTTCTATCAAAATCATCACCTGAAAGGAGGTTTTCATCTACTACGCGAACAATGTTGTTGGCACGATTTATCGCTCTGTAAGCCTCTTTCCAAGTGCTTCTAAGCGAACTGATCTGAATCGTAGTTGAGCGCTGAAAGATCTCTAGCGTTCCGAATGGTGAAAGACGCGATTCATCTACTTGCGTATCCTCAGCCATCAAATCAGCATACAACTGAAAGTTACCTCCGTAAAGCGAACCTCCTTGCAATCCGTTGTACATGGAATTGGCCAGATTCTCTAGATCCTGAACGGTTTCGATAGCCTGATCTGCAGGAATATCCGTAACAGGCTCAATAACCAGCAACTTCTCACATGAACCAAGAAGAAGCGCAATTGAAAGTAAGATCGATATTCGTTTCATCTTGTTCATCTTAAAGTCCAATTTGAATTCCGAATGAAATAGTTCGTGCCTGAGGCGTTCCCAAGTAAGGCCCTGCAAACGAGACGTTTCCTGCTTGCGAATTCGGGTCTACATTTCTCAATACTTCTGGGTCCCAACCTGGAAAGGCAGTAAGTGTCCAAAGGTTTCCGCCTTTCACATAAATTCTCAACTTCTGCAACTTGATTCTCTCCACCATTTTCTTGGAGAAGGTGTAACCGAGAGACAGGCTTCTTAACCGAAGATAAGATGCATCATACAGAAATCTGGAAGAGTTGACAGGTACATAACCATTCAGACCCGGAACATTCGTATTCGGGTTATCGGGCGACCAAGCATCTAATATCTCCGTACGTTGCGCTATGCTTTGCCAATTGCCGATCTGCGTCTTACCTGCGTCATCGTAAAGTGTGTTTCCGTAAGCGAAACTGAACAAGAATCCTAACTCAAAACCAGCGTACGAAAATGTGTTTGTTATACCTCCATAGAAGATCGGAAGCGGACTTCCCATCGCTTTTCGGTGATATTCGTAGAACAATCCACCTGTTGGATTAGCAAAGGTCATCACGTTTCCATTGCGATCATAAAAAAGCTCCGTACCACCGTTTACGTCATACATCACTTGGTTTCCACCGCCATCAAGCATCGGACTTCCATCTAAATTATAAGCCCCGATCTGCCCGTCTTGTGCTTGAACTCCAGCAAATTCAACCAAGAAAGCCTGTCCTACCGGATAGCCTTCAATTACACGTCCTTCGCCTGGCTGTCCGCTTTCAAATGCATCTGGTGGAAGACCAGCGGCATCCAAAACCTTGTTGCGGTTGAATGCTAGATTCAGATTGGTTTCCCATTTGAATTTACGATTGATATTACGGCTGGTGAGGCTGAATTCCATTCCCCAGTTCTCCAACTGACCAATATTCTGCCACACACCATCGAATCCGGAAGAACTTGGCAAGGACATGAAAAGCAAGAGGTCTGAACTTGTCTTTCTGTAATAGGTAATGTTTCCAAACAGCTTACTATCGAAAAACGCGAAATCGAGATTGACATCCAATTGCTGCGAGCGCTCCCATTTCAAGTTCGGATTATCGAGTTGAATAGGTGCAACGCCAGAGCTATCAGCATAATCGAAACCTGCGTTGTACAACGACCAATAGGCAAAATCAGGAATCGCATCGTTTCCCGTGTAACCGAAACTGGCGCTCAATTTCAAATACGGAACAGCTTTAGAACCTTTCATGAAGTTCTCGTCAGAAATGATCCAGCCTGCAGAAAATGCTGGAAAAAATCCCCATTTATTGTCAGGGCCAAAACGAGAACTTGCATCCCCACGCATGCTGATTCCAAGCAGGTAACGGTTCTTCAATTTGTAGTTGATACGAGAGAAAAAGGACAGCAATCCGTTACCTGTCTCATAGCTATATCCATTTTGATTTTCCTGTGGCGCATCAGACGGTGTGGTCAGATAATCGTTCGGAAATCCAAAGCCAAACAGGCCGAAACCTTCGGCTTTTACACGCTGAGCAGATTGCCCAACCATCATTTTGAAATAGTGCTTCTGATCCCAATCCTTCTCGTAAGTCAAGAAGTTGTTCAGGTTCCAATTAATGACGCGAGTTGTTCTGTCCCATGCGGAAGATTGAGAACCAACTTGATTCACGTTTCGGAAGTTGAATTCGTCTTCCTGCTGATTCATGAAATCGATACCGAAATCGGTATGGAATTTCAAATTCTTGTGCAACGATAAATCGGCATAAATGGAGTTGATGCTTCGGATAATTTCTGTGTTGAACGACTGCAGGCTCAGATCACGAACAGGGTTGCTGATGTTATTGTTGAACTCGCCATTTGCATCGTAAATAGGGATGTAGGGAAGTATCTGCTGCGCTGTTCCTAAACCACCTGCATCGCCCGTTCTAACACGATCAATGCTAGTATAAGTAATGGCCAGATTACCACCAATGCGCAGAATTTTAGAAGCATCTGCATCCAGGTTCAAACGCGCATTCACACGATCGTAATTGTTGCCTTTCAGGAATCCATCTTCACTTCGATACGCTCCACCTAAATAGTAACGAACCTTCTCAGTTCCACCACTTGCTGATACGTCCAACTGGTGCACACCACCGGTTCTGAACATCTCATCAATCCAATCTGTACCGCCATTCCGTGCAATTGAATCGGCCTCGGCACGCGTTAAACCTCCACCTACCGAAGTACCAGCTGTTTCTGGTGCTAATCCAGCATCCGTTCTTGCTCTATCGCGTAGCGCCAAATGCTCTTCGGCAGTCAGGAAATCGACCCGATTGGTCTCATTCATAATACCGTAACTGTAGCCAATATTGATGTTTGATTTACCAGCCTTTCCTCGTTTGGTAGTGATCATCACAACCCCATTTGCTCCACGCGAACCATAGATGGCTGTGGCTGCAGCATCCTTCAAAACCTCAATACTTTCAATGTCATTCGGATTAAGATCAGATAGCGCATTGGAACTTGAACCAAGGTTGCCTGGGTCGAAATTTCCGGTAGTGATCGGAATACCGTCAACCACGATAAGTGGCTGAGAACCAGCTGCAATTGAGTTTGTACCTCGAACATTGATTTTGACAGCAGAGCCCGAAATACCGTTCTGCGAAATGATACTCACACCAGCCGCTTGACCTTGCAAAGCCTGATCAACACTTGGCTGCGTAGAACTTTCAATTGCTTCTGCTTTGATGGTAGCAATGGAACCGGTAACATCCCGTTTCTGAGTGGTTCCAAAACCGACAACCACCACCTGATCGAGCAACATCACATCTTCAGAAAGTTTGACATCCACCGTTGCGGTCTCACCTTCCTTAACGTTCACTTGTTTCTCCTGAGTTTTTAGCCCGATGAAGGAAAAAACAACGGTCTGATCTCCGATCGGAACGCTCTTTAATTCATAGTTACCATCGAAGTCGGTCGAAGCACCGATCGCTGTGCCTTTAACCACAACTGTTCCGCCAATGACCGAAAGTCCGTCATCGCCTGTAACAACACCTTTTATGGTACCTGTCTGTGCAAAAACAGACATGGTAAGTAGGACAAAAAAGGCAGTAAATAGATGTTTAATCATGGCTTGAATTTAGGTTAAGCCAACCGTATTTATGCACGAATATAGTAGAAAGTGTCAATATGACACTAAGTGCTGATAAAGGTCAATGTTTCTCTTCAATGGAGTGCTCAAAGATCTGGTAGCCATGCGCAGGCAGATTCCAATGGAGACTACCGTGTGCGTCAATCGAACCTTTGTCTATGTGACTGGAATAAAAACCTGAGAATTCCTCTCCTTCCAAATCAATGGAAACTTCTTCGTCAGAGAAATTCAGCATGACCAACAACTCGGAAACTGAGCTTGCTCTTGAATAGACAATTACACGTTCGTTTCCCGCATCAAAGAACTTGATCGGAGTTCCAGTCGCACCGTTGTACAAGACATCATGATCGGTTTTTATCGAAACAAGATTCTTGTAGAAATCAGCCAACGAATCGTTACTCCAATCGATCACATCCTTCTCAAAAAACTTCAGGCGTTTGTTCATATCAGCTTCCTGACCGCTGTAGATCAAAGGCATTCCTGGAACAGTGAAACTCATCACGGCAAACGCTTTCCTGTTGTCGCCCATTCGCTCAATGGCCGTTCCGTTCCAAGAATT
>JAGYJL010000121.1 GCA_018402015.1 Flavobacteriales bacterium
GACCGGTGCTGAGTATCATCGAAGTATACACGCTACGCGCACTCGAAGTAACCGAAGGCATTATCTTTAGCGGCAACCGTTACCTACGAGCAAGAGATCCATGAACCTCTAAAAATCAGCAATAACATGAAAAAGATGGCCTTAAAAGGAATAATCGGAATTTCTCTGATCATTGGTTCATTGTATGGAGCATTTCATCTTTGGGAGTATTCAACAGGTACAAAGTATGTCGACTATCTGATAGAAAATAGCGAGACGATTCCGTTAAGTGAATCCTTTGGTTTTAAAATGTTGGACAAGGACATCAAGGAAAATCGCCTTGTCCTAGTTGGCGAAATACACGGATTTGAAGAACCTCAAAAATTCGATTATGACCTGTTTACTCATCTGCACACAAATCATAATGTAAGGCAGTATTATGCGGAATTAGATTTTGTACAAGCTTTAGTACTCAACCAATATTTAGAAAGTGGAGATGAGCAACTTTTACATGATGCACTAAAAAAGTGGGCGGTTGTACAAGGGAGGAACAACAAGGGCTATTATGACAAGTACCGCAAATTACAGCAGTTCTATGAACAATTGGCAGTGCAGGATAAATTCAAGTTCATAGGTGTAGATAAATTACAAGACATAAAACTGACACTAAGCTTTTTGAATTCATTGAATGAGTCAACTGAACTTGAAATACAGGAAACGGTTGATCTGAGTGTGATACAAGATCAAATTAGCCTATTGGATTCCATTTATGCTCATTCACCAGACACTTTATTCATTTTAACCCATATTAAGGATAACCTCAAGCATCATACTGAAAAGACCAACCGAGAAAAAGTATTATTTCAAAACTTCTATAGCCTTTATAACCAAATGAATAAAAGCAAGGAAAAAGCCTATGGTTATTTTGGACTATTACATGTTTTTCAATATCAGGTGAATGGACAACAGCCCCTTGCATCACAGATACGGATGTCTGATTTAGGTTTAGAGGACAACATTCTTTCTATGAATTTCTTGATGATAGACAGTTATATGGTAATGCCGTCCGATCAACTACCCGATTTCATGAGCGATGGCGGAAAATACACCAAGATGCCCATTTCATCAGACGCAATGCTCTTCATGTACATCTATGGCATAAAAGACTTCAAACGAATGACACCAGAAAATCATAAATCACTGGTAAAAATGAATGGTGAAAATAGCCCTTATGCCAATTCTAACAGAATGAGTGAGACCATTCAATTGTTACCTGTAGCTGAGAAATTTGAATTCAATGAAAGAGGTAAACCCTATGTACAATACACTGTGTTTGTCAGAAATTCAGACTGGGCAGAGCCAGAAGAATAGTACAACGAAGACAAATCATCACCAATTGGTAAACTAAAGTTCAATTCATCTCAGGAAGTTCCGTGGCAAAATCTCATCACCCCCTGTACGGAGGTCATTCCGTGTGAATTAGCACACCAGACAAAAGAAAATTACTCTTGACATAAGTCAATTTCCATTCACATTTTGCACTTTGCGAGCTGATATCCTCTCAGCCTCATTTCATGCAAACAATAGTCATTGCCTGTCTCCTACTCGCTCTTTCCTTCCAAGGTCGAGCGCAAGTAAGAACCTTCGAATTCAACCCGAAGCAGATCATCAACCCAGAGAACATCGACATTGTTCGCGATGAGTTTGGTGTACCGCACATTTTCGGCAGAACAGATGCCGAAGTAGCTTACGGATTGGAATGGGCAGCCTGCGAAGACGATTTCGAAACATTGCAATTCCTGTTGATGGCCGCCAAGTGCTACCTCGGCATTCACCTTGGGGTTGAAGGTGCGCGTATCGACTATGCCGTTCAGGCCATGGGATTGCACGAGTTTGTTGAGCAACACTATGAAGAAGGCGTAGCTGACGACTTCAAACTCATTCTAGAGGCAGCCTGTCAAGGAGTAAATGCCTACGCTGCTGCGCATCCAGAAGAAGTTTGGGTAAAAAAGGCTTTTCCTGTTACCCCTCAGGAAGTGGTTATCGGATTCATGTTGGGGCAAAGCCTCATGGCGGGAGTTGATGGGGTTATCAGTGGCATATTGGATGGCCGATTTGCCAAGGAACTTCCAAAAAAGGAGATCAATGATGATGGTATAGGTTCCAATGCGTACGCATTCAATTCGGCCCTGACAGACCATGGAAACACCTACCATGTCATCAATTCGCATCAACCCATTGAAGGAATCCTGTCGTGGTATGAGGCGCATCTCCATTCCGAAGAAGGCTGGAACATTACCGGGGGCTTGTTTCACGGAAGTGTTTCGGTGCTGCACGGAACCAACGAACACCTCAGCTGGGCCCACACTACAGGCGACCTCGACCTTCAGGATGTGTATGTGATGAACATGCATCCCAAGAAGAAAAAATGGTACAAGTTTGATGGAGAATATCACAAGCTGGAAACCAAGCGCGCCAAATTGCGTGTGGCACTGGGCAAGAAGAAAGGCTTTAAGATCAGCATCGGAAAGAAATATTGGTGGAGCAAATACGGCCCAACCTTTATTACGGAGCATGGAACCTTTGCCTTTCGTATGCCTACCATCTTTGAGATGAACGCTGGCGAGCAGTGGTACCGAATGAACAAGGCCAAGAACTTCACAGAGTTTTACAGAACACTGAGCATTCAAGGCATCTGCTTACAGAATATTACCTATGCCGATAAAAACGACACCATTTTCTTCATTGCAAACGGCAAGGTTCCAGTGCGTAACCCCAATTACGATTGGACCAAGGTACTTCCTGGCGATACCTCTGCCACGCTTTGGACCGAATACCTGAAGCCTGAAGATCTAGCACAGAACCTTAATCCCGCTTGCGGTTACGTGTTCAACACCAACAATTGCATTTACAACAACACCTGTCAGGATTATGCCAACGACCCCGACCTCTTCCCTGTTTCCATAGGCTACGATGCTCAGAAACAGACCAACCGTGGAAATCGAAGCCAGGAAATACTGGAAGGGCTGTCGCACATCGATTATGAAGGGGTTAAAAAGTTGAAATTCGATATTCAGTTCCCAGATAGCATGGTGTTCCTGAAGAACTACCCTATAATGGGTCTTTTCAGCATGAAACCCGAAAATCACCCAGAAGTAGCGGATGTCATTACCAAGTTCAACAACTGGAATTTCAGAGGCGATAGCACCAACATGGAAGCTGCCACCATATTGACCATGATGTATGAGATGTACAACGACAACAGCTTTTCTGTTGAAGACGTTCGCGACAACGATTCCATTCGAACTGAATTCTTCCTTAAGAATATGCGTTCAACCAAAGAAAGATTGCTGAAGCACTTCGGCACCTTAGATGTTCCCCTCGGACAGGTACAAGTACTTTCTCGTGGAGGCATTGACCTCGCCATCAACGGTGGTCCAGATGCCATCCGTGCTGTGTATTGCCAAGAACGTGAAGATGGAAAACTCGCAATGTATATCGGTGATGGATTGGTTCAATTGGTCAAATTCACGAAGGATGGGCCAGAGATTGAGAGTATAAGTCCGTACGGGGCAAGCAACAAACCAGGCAGCAAACACTACACTACTCAGATGAAAAAATTCGTGGCCAATGAGTTCAAGAAAATGAGCCTCGATAAAGCTGAAGTGTACAAGAACGCTGCCGAGGTCTACCATCCGGGTGCTGCTAGGGAACAATAAGTTGTAAGCTGATTGGTCACTCTTCGTTAAACGCCAAAACAATGATTGAAATAAAACTGAATACCGAGATCAACAGATCAGCAGAAGAATGTTGGAAGGTTTTTGGCGGTGGTTACACCAACATCTACAAATGGAAATCGGGAATGATAAGTTCTGATGCAGAGGGAGAGCCATTCGGTGATTCTCCTGTAGGTTCGCGGAAGATCAAAACGCCCGCCATCTCTTTCTCCGAAAAACTCATTCATTTCAGTAATTCCGAAAGAGCGTTTACGTATCAAGTAATGGGCCTGCCGTTTATAGTTTCTTCTGCTAAAAACGAGTGGAAATTCTCAGAATCGGAAGGAAAAGCCACGCTGCATATGCACCTAAGACTTCAAATAGCTACAGGTTTCGGATGGTTACTTGGTGGTGTACTAAGCAAGAATATGTCCAAGGAAATGGGCAAACTTCATCAGGAGTTCAAGTACTTTATGGAAAATGGAGAGGTTCATCCGCGCAAAGCGAAAGAGCTGAAGTAATTACTTACCAAGCGTAGCCTCCAAGTAGGCGTCCATCTGCTCAAAATTCATTCCCGATATGAGCTTTCCTTCTGGTGTAACGATGAATTTTGCAGGAATATCTGCTACGCCATAATCGCGTGCAATGGGCGAAGCC
>JAGYJL010000122.1 GCA_018402015.1 Flavobacteriales bacterium
AACCTTTCCGGGAAGGTTACCAACGATTCCTTCGAACTCCAATTCCAGCAGAACAGCCGCTACCTTGCTCATAGGTAACCCGGCCAAAACAGATAATCTATCAATGGTATGATTCTGCTCACGCAGAACAGTGACGATCCTCTCTTGGTCGGGCGTAAGATCGATCAGCAATTTGGCCTGTGTTTGCGGTCTGGTTTCGGAAGGTTTCAGATCCCAGCGCATAGCTTTCAGAACGTCTTCGGCAGAAGTTATCATGGCTGCCTTGAGTTCTTTAATGAGTTTGTTGCATCCTGCCGAGTGAGTGTCGGTAACACGGCCGGGCACCGCAAATACATCTCTATCATAACCGTTTGCCAACTCTGCAGTAATAAGAGCACCACCCTTTACAGCTGCTTCAACCACAATAGTGGCATCGGTCATTCCTGCAACAATTCTGTTTCTTTTCGGAAAGTTTTCCCTGTCAGGATCGGTTCCGATCGGGAAATCGGTGATCAATGCACCTAACTCAAGCATTTCTTTGGCCGTACGCTCGTGTAATTTGGGATAGATGCGATCGAGTCCATGAGCTAAGCAACCAATAGTTGGTATGTTATTTTTAAGTGAAGCATTATGTGCAGCAATATCAATTCCATAAGCAAGACCACTTACGATCGTTACTCCGGCCGCTTTCAGATCCTTCACTAAATTCTCTGTTATTTCTTTGCCCTCTCTGGTTGCATTTCTCGTTCCGACTATGCTTATTGCTCGTGGCGGATTGATGGAGCCGTTGCCTTTTTTGTACAAGACTATTGGCGAGTCAGCGCAATGCTTCAGTCGTTGAGGATAATCGGAATCCAAGAAGGAAATAACATCTACTTGGTTCTTTTCGGCAAATTCCAGCTCTTTTGCCGCTTTTCGAAGCACATCGCTACTTGCTACCGATGCAGCGATCTTTGCACCGATGTTCGGAATTTTCTCTAGGACGGCTCTTCGTTGCGTAAAAACTTCCTGTGCGCCACCGCAGTATGCCACCAGTTTTTTCACGCGGGCATCTCCAATGCCGGGGATCATACTAAGTGCTATCAAATGAAGCGTCTGTTCCTGTCTGTTCAGCAAACCAAATATTGATATATTCGTCCGATCTAAATTTAGCGTCAATCTGCTGAAACAATCATACATGAAAAGAATTTTTACTACCTCAATTCTATCTCTACTTGTTCTGTTTTCTGTTGCGCAGGATACAGGAACTGTTAAAGGAACAGTTAAAGACAAATCCTCTGGCGAAACAATTATCGGTGCAAGTGTTGTGCTTGAATCTGACAAAGGCCGAGGAGCGGCATCTGATTTTGATGGCAATTTCACCTTGATTCTTCCTGTTGGAGATCAAAAATTGGTCATCAGTTCCATTGGTTATGAATCTCAAACAATTCCAGTTACAGTTAAGAAAGGAGAAACAGCAACTGTTAATGTTAGCCTTGGAATAGAATCCAAGCAAATGGAAATGGTTGTTGTGTCTGCTGGAAAATTCGAGCAGAGAATTGAAGATCTGACCGTTTCCGTATCAGTAATTAAACCCGATCTGGTGGAGAACCGCGGCTCGATAAGCGCAGAAGATGCCTTGGAGCAGACACCAGGCCTCACCATTGTTGACTCTGAGCCGCAGATGCGTGGCGGTAGTGGCTACAGTTTTGGTGCTGGTGCGCGAGTAATGATGTTGGTGGATGACCTTCCTATTCTTACAGGTGACGCGGGCCGTCCAAGTTGGGGATTCATTCCGGTTGAAAATCTTGAGCAGATAGAGGTGATCAAAGGTGCTTCTTCTGTACTATATGGTTCTGCTGCCTTGAACGGGATCATCAATATCAGAACAGCCTACCCTAAAGACAAACCAAAGACCAAGATCAATCTGTACGCTGGTATTTACAGCCCTCCAACTCAGGATGATGCGATCTGGTGGGATAAAAATGACATACCTGGATTCTCAGGATTGAATTTTTTCCACTCAAGGAAGATAAATAAGCTTTGGGATCTTGTGGTCGGTGGTAACGTGCTTATGGATAACGGATATATCGGGCCAGAGCCGGCAGATGTTATTGTCAATGACATCGGATATATAACCAATGTGATCGAAGACGATCAGGGTAACCCGATCGATACCACTTACACCAGACCAAGAAGAGAGTTCCAGAACCGATTCCGTGGAAACTTCAATTTGAGAAAGCGTTCAGGGAAGATACCAGGACTTGCTTTCGGGGTCAATGGTAACTTCATGTACTCGAGAAGTGCAGGTTCACTGCTCTGGTTGAACAGTAGTTACGGATTGTTCAGGCCATTCGGTGGAAGTAACACACTAACTGTTCAGACCACCTACAATATCGATCCCTTTATTACCTATTCCGGTGAAGGTGGTTCAAGACATACCTTCCGAACACGGGTTTTCCATCAGAACAACGATAACGACAACAACCAAGGAAATCTGAACTACGTGTTCTTTGGAGAATATCAGTATGCACACAAGTTTGCCAATATCAGAGATTTCACCATTACAACCGGTGTTATGGGTCAGTACTCATTCTCAGAGGCCGAACTGTACGCAGGCAATGAGAATGGTGATGGCAAGAACAACTTTACAAACGCTGCACTTTATCTGCAGATAGACAAGAAGTTCTGGAACAGATTGACCATCAATGGTGGTGCTCGCTTTGAGTATTTTTCTGTAAATCAGAACGATACGGTCATTAGGCCCGTATTCCGTCTTGGGGCCAATGTCAGACTTTGGAAAGAAGGCTACCTGAGAGCTTCTTTCGGAGAGGGATTCCGATTTCCGACCATTGCGGAGCGATTCATTTTTACAACTGTTGGAGGTTTACCCATTGTTCCTAACGTATCTATCAAACCCGAGCGCAGCTGGGCGGGTGAACTCGGTCTACGTCAAGGAATAAAGATCGGGAAGTTCCTCGGATATCTCGATCTGGCCGGTTTCTATCAGCATTACACCAACTTTGTCGAGTTCAATGCGGGAAGGTTCGGAGACATCAACAATGGCTTCTTCGGGTTGGCTTTCCAGAGCCAGAACACAGGCGATGCCCGTGTTTATGGAGCAGATGTTTCTTTGATGGGTAACGGGCAGTTTACCGATTGGTTCGGAGTAAACGTATTGGTCGGTTATACCTATGCAAGACCAGAGGCACTTGATCCTGATTACGTGTATGCAGTGGATAATCAGGGAAATGAGTTGAGTCAAACTTCTTCCACATCTCTCCTTAGCAGTTCAAGTACTGCGCAGGATACGGCCAATTACAGAAATGATCCTATATTGAAATACAGGTTTGAACACTTGGTCAATGCGGACGTAGAACTGGTGTTCACCGTTAAGAAGAAACACAAACTGTCAGTAGGCTTTACATACCGTTACTACAGTTTCATGCGTAGCGTGGATAAGATATTCTACGATGTAGATCCTATTTTTGGTTGGGGTGCTGTTGAATTCAGAGAAAACAATTCCAAAGGAGACCATGTTTTTGACCTTAGGGCAAGTGCGGAGCTGACCGAGAATATTAAGCTTGCCGTAGTCATGAAGAATGTGGCCAATCGCATTTATGCGCTGCGCCCCTTGAAAGTGAACGCGCCACGCAGTACACAATTGCAACTCACAGTACAGTTCTGATCAACCGATCATAAGATGTAAGAACAGCTCAAGCTAGTGTAGCTTGAGCTGTTTCATTTTAGAGAGTATTGTCACTTCACTGCTATCTGTATGTGAAATCAATTTGCGGGTTCAATAATTTTTTCACCTTTACGCCATTACCAATACGAAAGGAAATAATGGCTAAGAAAAGGACAAAAACCACCGTGAAGCTTACTGAAAAGAGAGAACACAGTTTCTTTGGTGACGTACTTAAGTATTTCGACCACGCGGTACAATTTCTAGATCACGACCCTACGCTACTGGAGCAGATCAAGTACTGCAATAGCGTTTACCGAATGAGGTTCCCAGTTAAGAATGACGAAGGGAAAATTGAGGTGATAGAAGCTTACAGAGTTGAGCACAGTCATCATCGCCAGCCTACCAAAGGCGGAATAAGATACAGTATCCATGTAGAGCAGGATGAGGTGATGGCCTTGGCCGCTCTTATGACCTACAAGTGCGCGTTGGTTGACGTGCCTTTCGGAGGCGCCAAAGGCGGTATCAAGGTAAGCCCAAGACTCTGTTCTGTTGGAATGCTGGAGCGGATTACCAGAAGGTACACCACAGAGCTGGTCAAGAAGAACTTCATAGGTCCCGGAATAGATGTTCCAGCGCCAGATTATGGTAGTGGTGAGCGAGAA
>JAGYJL010000123.1 GCA_018402015.1 Flavobacteriales bacterium
AAATGATTCAGTTCACTGAAATATTGAACCGTTCTATGTATTGCTGGTAATGCTGTTTGATTACGTCTGTGTCCAAACCGTAATGATCTGCAGTGTATGTATGTTTTCCGCGGTCATCAGGCCTATCTCTATTCAAATACGCATCCATCTTAGCTTGATCAACAGGCGTAAGTCCAAAATAGTCTGTTATTCTATTTACTGCCTCCACTGGTTCGTGAAGCAAGGATCTGAAGTTAATATCGATAAAGCGCTCTTCACCTACTCTGTCTCTTACTACCAGTCCGCGCTCAATTCCCATCATAAACCGTTCTTCTATGTACGGACCAAGTTCTTTCGGTTCAAACTCACCATAAAGTAATCTCCAATTGAGTGAGGCCAAACTGCAATAGCTTGGAATGCTACGACTCGGATCGCGGTGAGTCCAAACGATACAGGCATCCGGAAAAACATCCAAAAGTGCATCCAAATGCCACATGTGATCGGGGCATTTCAATATGAGTTTCTTATCCGGTACGCGATGCACCATGACCTGCAGGAACTTCTTGTATTCCTCATAAGCGGGCCTCATATCGTGCTGAAGAATGAACTTGCCGTAATCTGGCCACCTACTGGTCATCTCCCAATTGGGTACGGTAAATTGAGGAATGAACAGCGACCAACATTCTTCCAACGAATCGTGCCGTACCTCATGAATGAATTTCATTTCGGGCACAACGAAATTAGCCACGGCCAAGCGCATTTTAGTTCTTCTTTTCCTCTTGGCAACATCCTTTTCGGGGTTATCTGAAACTGGAATAGGATTGGTCAGCTCCCAAAATTGGAGCGCCCGTCTGTCTTCACTCAAATGCAGCAGATTCTGCAAAAGCGTTGTTCCCGTTCGGGGAAAGCCCACTATAAAAACCGGTCGCTCAATTTTAACATCGGCAACCTCTGGGTGCTTCTTCATGTAATCGATCATCATCAGACGATTGGATAGCGCATCTACACCAAAGCCTGTTGATGAGAATTTGCCGAAATCCGTTACTGGCGAGGAATTGACCGATTTGGTGAGCGCCTCCATCCCAACGCGATGCATGTTATCGCCCAGATCGCTTAAGCCTGTTCTGCGTTTAGCCTTTTTGGTTATCGAATCCGGGTCAACTCGTTTTGGAGTAATACCGAAAGGCTGCAACAGACCGATCAACGCGCTGAGAATGCGCATCGGTAATTTGTATGAATTCTCCCTTACTCTTCGTGCCAAAACGGTAGCTGAATTAAGCGCGCAAGGTATTGAATCTGAAGATTCGGTGCTTGACGCTTGTTTACGGTATTTTCGTGCCTTCAAATGCGACAGCAACAAGCAATATCTGCAGGGCACGAGAAAACCTTGGAAGTAGCCAAGGAAATTCTACTTGCAGGTGGAAACGCTTTTGATGCCAGCATTGCCGCAGGTTTGGCCATGTTCATAACCGAACCTTGCATGGCTTCTGCCGGAGCTGGTGGTTTTGCCATGTGCCACAAAGTTGGGGAAGCACCTGTTATGCTCGACTTCTTTGCGCAAACTCCGCAGCAGAAACCAGAACTCGACAATCGCGATTTCTACCCTATTCATGTGAACTTTGGGATTGAAGTGGAAACATTCCATGTTGGTTTGGCCTCTGCTGCCGTTCCAGGAACAATTGCTGGGCTTTATGCGATGCACCAAAAATTCGGTACGCTGCCCATGAAAGAGCTCATTGCACCTGCCATGGACCTTGCGAGGTCGGGTGTGGTACTGAACACATTCCAGAGTATCGATCTCGAACTGTTAGAGGTCATCTTCCGCGTTGACCCAAGTGTGAAAGATGTCTTTTTTACGAATGGAACACTGAAAAAAGAAGGCGACCTGCTTCATTTGCCACATTTTCCAGATTTCCTGCAATTCTTGATTGACGAAGGAGAAACGGGGTTTTACAAAGGTGAGATAAGCAACACGATCAGCAACGACAGCGAAAATCGCGGTGGTTATTTGCGAAGAAATGATTTTGAGAATTATCGGGCCAAGTGGAGAAAACCGCTGAATATTCCGTGGCACAACCAGGAACTCTACCTACCGAATGGGCCAAGTTTGGGCGGTGCTATCATGGCGCTCATTTTTGGCTATCTGGATATTTACGAAGGCGATTGGTTGAAAACGATCTCACAGGTGAAAAATCGATACCAACATCCGCGTGATATTTCCAAACGGTTAGAGACCCTTCATCCTGAACTCGATTTTCACATGGAAGGACCCGAAGTTTCAACAAAAGGAACCTCGCATTTCAATGTATTGGACAAGTGGGGAAACGCTGTGAGTTACACCACATCCATGGGCGAAGGAAGCGGCTATTTCATTTCAGGGACAGACATGCAACTGAATAACATGATGGGAGAATCTTTCCTTCTGCCGGATGGGTTTCATTCCTGGACTCCGAATGTTCGGCTCAATTCCATGATGACTCCGACAATGATTCTGAATAGTGAACGCGAACTCAGGTATGCTGGCGGTTCAGGTGGAGCAGGAAGAATTCCTTTCATGATTGCCCAGGTGATCAAAACGCTTTTTGATGAGACGTTGAGTTTGGAGGAAGCAACCCGAAAAGCTAGGATTCATGTTCAAGAAGATGTTCTTCACTTCGAAAAAGGAGCTTCGCCTAGCGTAGAAAACTTTGAACTGATCAAAGAATGGGATTACGAATCTCTGTTTTTCGGAGGGGTTCATTCCATTTATAGAAACGACAAAGGTGGAATTGAAGCGTCTGGCGATTCGCGCAGATATGGTGTAGCGGAAGTTTTCTGATCAATCCACTTTCAAAACGCGGCCTTCATACGGTTTCAATTCATCTTCTCCAGATTGCAGATACGTTGATATGAGAGTTGTGCCTTCTACATTTTTCAATTTCACCACTTGTTTGGAAAAATTGAGAAGAACTAGAAATCTGTCCCCGTTCAGTTGACGATAATAAGCAAGTAATTTACTGTTGCTGAGTTCTTCGTTTATGCTCAAACTGTAAGAACCGAATGCATCATGCTCTTCCCGAAAGGCGAGCATTCGTTGATAAAATCTCAACAAAGAATTTGGATCGGTCATTTCCATCCGCACACTTTTCTCAGCGAAATCATCTCCCACCGGCAACCAGGGCGAGCCAGTTGTAAAACCAGCATTTGCAGTTGTATCCCAAAGCATGGGTGTGCGGCATTCGTCTCTGTTTAACGATTGGCCCGTCCAATTGACCATGAATTGAGGAATGGACCTATAACGCTGAGCAAGTGGATCCAAACCTGTTTTAAGTGGCAACAAAGGTTTCTCAATACCCAATTCCTCTCCGTAATAGGTAAATGGAATTCCACGCACTGTATACTGCAACATGGCCATAAGTTTCGCCTTTCGAATATCATTTCCCAAAGGGGTGATGCTTCGTCTTCTATCGTGGTTACTAAGCACGTAAGTTGGGACGAATGGTGCAGGAAAATTGTGTTCGAATTCTTTAATGGTCTTACGCCATCTCTCGGCTTTAAAAGGCGTTGAAAGTGTTTGAAACAGGAATATCGTGTGTAGGCCGTTGTTCCCTTGGTAGGAGCAGAACTTCTTGGTTGTTTCTACATCTCCAAACACTTCGCCAACCATGAATCTAGGTGGATTTTGAAATGAATCGACCACTGAACGTAGCTCAGTTGCAAACACAAAACTTCCTTCCTGATTTACGTTGTACTTCATTTTCTGAAAAAATCCGTCAGGAGACTCTTCAGAAGGCACGATTTTCAAACTGGCCGGATTGTTCCGAAATGATGTGTCCTCATAGATTGAATTGAAAATATCCAACCTGAAACCATCCACACCTTTCGAAAGCCAAAAACGCGCCACATCAAGCATGGCATTTTTCACTTCTGGCTCGTTGTAATTGAGATCGGGTTGAAAATCTAAGAATGATGCCCAGTAGAATTGTTTTCGTCCCTCGTGCCAATGCCAACCACTTCCGCCAATGGTCGCTTTCCAATTGTTTGGTGGTTTACGACCTTCCTTTCCCCTTCCATCTTTCCATACATACCAATCAGCTTTAGCATTGTCTTTGCTCGAAGCGGATTCCTTGAACCAATCGTGCTCGTCTGATGTGTGATTCATAACCAGATCGAACACGACCTTCATCCCTCGTTTATGAATCTCATCAACGAGTTTCAGACAGGTTTTCATATCCCCATAGGCTGAATCTATCGCTTGGTAGTCGCTTATATCATAGCCAAAATCTCGCTGTGGACTTTGGAAGAATGGAGAAATCCAAATCGTTTCGAATCCTAGATCTTT
>JAGYJL010000124.1 GCA_018402015.1 Flavobacteriales bacterium
ATGATGTGCCCTCCTCCTACGCCTACCAGACAATATCATCTGGTCTGAAAGACAGCTTTTCTGAAAGCGGAAATGGTCTGGGCAACACGTTTGTGAAATTTCCGCTCTTCAGAATTGATAATATTCTTTACTCACCAAAATTCCGTTCCAAAACCCATACTGTTCATCCTTATGAACTTTCCGATCATTACGCAGTAAGCGCAACCATCCAAAAGAGATGATCAATCCTTCCTAACGGTTTTCAAACTCAGCCCGTTCATTGAATTGGACGATAGCCCAGAAACGTTCTTATGCGTAAACCGCAGAACTTGGTCGTAGTACAGTACCACAACAGGCGCTTCTTCAACTATAATGCTATCCATTTGTGCGTAATACCTGTACCGGGAACTGTCTGTTGATGTAGCCATAGAAGCCGCATACAGTTCATCGTAAGTTTCATTTTTGAAGAGGGTGTAATTCGGTCCGTTGGGCGTAAAATTCTTGGAATAGAACAAGGAGAGGTAATTCTCGGCATCAGCGTAATCGGCAATCCACGATTTTCTGAAAAATGGAACCTGCGAATTGGCCACCAACGCACCGTGCGTGGCACCTGGATTGACTTCAATCTGAAGTTGAATACCCACTTCCTGCAACTGATGCTGCATGTATTCGCAAAGATCCAAATACTGCGAAGTAGTGTAAAGTTTTATCGGCTCCAATCCTTTCCCGTTCGGAAAACCTGCTTCCGCCAAAAGTTCCTTCGCTTTAGATGGGTTGTAACCATAACCCTTAACACGCAATTCCTCTCCTGGCAAACCGGTTGGCAGAAAGCCATGAACTCCTGGATAACCAATGTTGTTTCGGATGTAGCGCATCATTTTTACCCGATCGAAACCGTAGTTGATTGCTTGTCTTATTCGTTTGTCAATCAATTGGTTAGGTGACTGAGACACCAACGTATCCTTCAATAAAAAACCTAAATATTCGGTATTGAGAAATGGTTGCGAATACATGGTCAGTTTCTCTGCCATTTCTGCATGTAAACGTCCGTTTGGTGTGATGAGCGCATCCTTGTAACTACCGTCTTCCAAGCCAGATAGCATGTCAAGATTTCCCTTCATGAATTCGAGGAAAATAGACTGTGCATCTGGGATGAAGGAAACACCGACCGCATCAATGTATGGCAAGTGCGCTCCATTATCGTCTTGCTCAAAATACCTTTCGTTCTTGTGAAGCACGAGCTTCACTCCTTCATACCATTCTTTGAACTTGAATGGTCCGGTTCCGACTGGGTTACGACCAAAGTCTTTACCCAATGTTTCGACTACCTCATGCGGAACAACAGAACAGTATTGCATGGATAGAATGCCAAGAAACGGAGGGAAACTGCTCGTCAAATAGATTTCAAAAACAGTGTCGTTAATAGCTTTGAATCCATCATTTTTGGCAACATCAACAGCAGAAAAGATCCATCTGCCGGGAGAAAGCGTTTTCTCATTGATAATGCGCCTGAAACTGTACTCAAAATCAGAAGCCGTTACCATTCTCCCCTTGCCTTCTTCAAATAGTTCATGGTTGTGGAAAAGCACATCTGAACGTAATAAGAACTGATACGTCAATCCATCGGTACTAACATTCCAACTCTTGGCAATGCATGGAACAACTTCCATTTTCTCGTTGAGTTGCACCAATCCGTTGAACAATTGTGTGGTTGCCCAAATGTTTCCCATGGTCCTCGCTTGAGCGGGATCAAGCGAAGTAATTCCTTTGCTTTCGTTGTATCGGAAAACGGTCTTGTTGGTGTTATCTGCTTTGTCTGTGCAGCCCAAAAGCAACAGGCTGAGTACAATAAACAGGTGGAGACTTGACCGCATGCAGCAAATATATGCGAGCAGCGTGCTACTCTACCAATTATGCCAATATTTGAGCGAATGACACGCAACGAAATCCATGAGCTACTCGAGCAGAAGTATGAAGAGTACTGTCAGCCGCGGTTCATTGAATCCGATCCGATCTCTATTCCACATCTTTTTGAGGAGCAACAGGACATTGAAATAAGTGGACTGATTGCTGCTACCATAGCTTGGGGACAACGTCCCACCATCATTACCAACGCCAAAAAAGCAATGCAGTTGATGGGAAATGAACCGTATCGATTTGTGATGGAGCATTCGGAAAAAGATCTGCGTTCGTTTGATGGTTTCGTACATCGAACGTTCAATGCAGAGGATCTAAGGCATTTTACCCGTTCGCTTAAAAACATCTATTCCAAGTACAATTCGTTGGAAGACGTTTTCTTGGCGGGTTTGCCATCTAACGATACGAATCCAATGCAGGCAATTCATCATTTTAAGAAGGAGTTTTTCTCTATCCCGCACGAAAAACGCAGTCAAAAACATGTTGCCGACCCGTTAAAAGGTTCATCGGCCAAACGAATTAACATGTATCTCAGATGGATGGTTAGACCGGCCGATAAAGGCGTTGACTTCGGTATTTGGAAAGGTATTCCCACTTCAATTCTGTCTTGTCCGTTAGATGTGCATTCGGGCAGAAATGCACGACAACTTGGATTGCTGAACAGAACGCAGAATGATTGGCGAGCGGTGGAAGAATTGGACGCATCGCTCAGAAGCTTCGACCCAATTGATCCAGTGAAGTATGATTATGCCCTATTTGGTTTGGGTGTTTTTGGCTGATCAGCCCAATGCAAAGACAAGCAACCGAACTCCAAATCCAATAAGCATTACTCCAATAACCTGATAGGCTCTGAGAAGAAATTTCGGTTGAATAAACTTCTTTATACGATCTGCAAATACCACTTTTAAGCTATCCGTAACCAGAATGGCCACTAACGCTGCTCCAAGGAAAATCCAAAGATCATCGCTATTACCGTATTTGCCCTGCGCCAGTCCTATTACACTTATCCAAACCAAAAACACGAACGGATTGACAAAATTCACCAGAAATCCTTTGGTGAAATAAGCGGTGTAATGCCCTGCGTGCAGCTTAACCTGCTCATCAACATTCACATTTGGTTTAAAGAGGTATTTCAATCCTAGACCGAAAAGGATAACACTTCCTCCGATTGCCAAATAGAACTGGTTTTCCGTGTTCTCAAAAAACGGAATGGCTCCAAATGAGCACAAACCAACACAAACAACATCGCTGAAGAAAATCCCCAAGGCAACCATCATACCTGCCCAGAAACCGTAATTGAGGGCACTTTTCAGCAGGGTAAAGAAGACTGGTCCGATGAATACCACCATTGCCAGACCAATAAGGAAGCCCTCAAAAAAAACCATGCGTCTAAATTAATCGCCTTGGCTGTCTTTAAAAGGTCTTCGCTGTGTCCATTCCTTCGGCCTAATGTTCTGAATGAACCTTCTTAAGATAGAATTGGTAATTCCGTTGAGGTGTTTCACCATCAGTTGGTACTGCTGCGGCTCTGCTCCCATCGTACTTTTTATCTCCATTGCGGTTCGTGCAAGGTCAATGCTCTGCGCGCCATCTTTTATGGCATCGTCCAGCAAGCTGTAGAGAATGTTCTGATAAAGCGCACAGTCTTTATTGAAATCGTAATTAAGACCAACAAAACTTGCGTAGTTGTGGCCAACGCCTTTTATGTACGAGTAGAATCCGATAAGTTCCCCTTCGTTGAAATACCCTTTGATAATAAAGCGGTCTTCCAGCGCAGCTTTCAGATCAACAAAATATCGTGGATGAATACTCACCATGTGAAAATCGGCCCCTTCCTCCACGTTCTTGAACAGTTGCATGATCGAGTCATTCATTTTCTGAATATCCTCAGCAGTCAACTCTCGCAACTCTAAATGTTCTGCTTGTTTGCAGGCTTTCTTAGCCCGCACACGGTACTTGGAACTGTAGTCCGACATTACATCATCAAAACCTTTCCATTCCTGTTTAATGGGCGAAACCATGTTAGGCTGCACAGCAAACGAAGCAAAATCCTTATCCAAAACCTGAATCTCTTGCCTTAAGGTCTCATCAATATCCTTGATAAGAATGCATCGTATTTTCTTACCGGATTTGTTGGCATCTACGATTTTTCTCCACGCAGTATCTACAATAAGTGCTTTGAGCTCCAAACTCAGACTTTCTGTGAAATAAGCACCATGTGCTCCAGATTGAAGCAGGTTTCCTT
>JAGYJL010000125.1 GCA_018402015.1 Flavobacteriales bacterium
CAGGACGGCAGATTCTAACGCATTATCTTTAGCGGAAACGTTGGCAAACATTCACCCGCACCCCCTAAGAGGCTCATTCCGATCATATCGGAATTAAAAGAAAATCAAGGCTTGCGCACAAATCCGCGCAACCGACCGTGTTGTTCTCCCTAACTGCAATCCTGTCACCTATCTCCTACTCGATTCTAGGATAAAACTGACAACACTTCCGCTTTCATTCCATGGCATAGCTATTGACATTTGCGCAGCAACGAATAGCTAAAACCTAATTCCTAACAGCTAAAAGCTCAAAAGAATGGCAACAGATACAGCAGAAAAAACACAGAAGGGGACCATTAATGTCTCTACCGAGAACATTTTCCCAATTATCAAGAAATTCCTTTACTCAGACCACGAGATCTTTCTTCGTGAGTTGGTGGCCAACGCTACCGATGCTACGCAGAAGTTGAAGACCCTTAGTGGCATTGATAAGTTCAAAGGCGACCTAGGAGAACTGAAAGTAGAGATTGTGCTTGATAAGGAGGCCGGAACGCTTACCATCAAGGACAACGGTATTGGTATGAGTGCCGAAGAGGTGAACAAGTACATCAACGATATCGCTTTCTCTGGAGCAGAGGAATTCGTAAACAAATACAAGGATAAGTCGGAGGCCATTATCGGGCATTTCGGACTTGGTTTCTATTCATCTTTCATGGTGGCCAAGCAGGTTGAGATCATCACCAAAAGCTACGTGAAGAGCAAGAAAGCGGCCCATTGGGTGTGTGATGGAAGTCCGAACTATACGCTAACCGAGCACGATCGCAAGGAGAGAGGAACAGACATCATCCTTCATATTGCTGATGATAGCAAGGAGTTTTTGGAGAAAGCACGTATTCAAGGCATTTTGGATAAGTACTGTAAGTTCCTTCCGGTAACCATCAAATTCGGAACAAAAACACGTACCGAATACGCTAAACGCGATGATAAAGGCGAGAAGATCGGTGAGGATGTGCAGATCACCGAAGACAACATCATCAACAACACATCTCCAGCTTGGACCAAGCAACCTGCAGATCTGACGGATGAAGATTACAAGCACTTCTACCGCGAGTTGTACCCAATGACCTTTGATGAGCCGTTATTCCACATTCATTTGAACGTGGATTATCCGTTCAACCTAACGGGTATCCTCTACTTCCCAAAGATCAAGGACAATATTCAGGTTCAGAAAAACAAGATTCAGCTTTACAGCAATCAGGTGTTCATTACAGATAACGTAGAGAACATTGTTCCTGAATTCTTGACGCTGTTGCATGGCGTAATCGATTCTCCAGACATTCCGTTGAACGTATCGCGAAGCTACCTGCAAGCAGATGGTAACGTGAAGAAAATCAGCAGCCACATCAGCAAAAAAGTGACCGACAAACTGGCGGAACTCTTCAAGAACGACCGCGAGGACTTTGAGAAGAAGTGGGACGACATAAAGATCTTCATTCAATACGGAATGCTTTCTGACGATAAGTTCTACGAGCGTGCTGCCAAATTCTGGCTGTTCAAGAACACCGAAGGCAAGTATTTCACCATGGAGGAATACAAGGAGAAGATTGCTGCAACGCAGACCGACAAGGATAACAAGCTGGTTTATCTCTACACCAACGATACCGAAGTGCAGCACTCTTACATTGACAATGCCACCGAAAAAGGCTACGATGTATTGGTGATGGATTCTCCTTTCGATTCGCACTTCGTGAATCAGCTGGAGCAAAAACTGGAGAACAGCACCTTTGCCCGTGTGGATGCCGATACGATAGAAAAATTGGTTGATAAAGGCGAAGAGGCCCCAAGCAAACTCAGCGATTATGAAAAGGAGAAACTGGAAGCCAATTTTTGAGTCTCAGGTAAACTCAGAAGAAAGGTAAACCACCCTCAATTGTTCAATTTGAGAATCAGAGGAAAACGATATGCCGGTTACCATCACGCAACCAGAGTTTATGCGCAGAATGGCTGATATGCAGAAACTTAGCGGACAGAACCCCATGATGGGCATGGGCGGTTTCGAGATGTACAACTTGGGTTGGAATGCCAACCATCCGAAAGTGGGCGAGATTCTGCGCAAGGGCGAGAACAAGGACAAGAAGCCAAGCAGCTTTGCGACCTTGCGTTACTGAGTCAAGGCTTGCTGAAAGGCAAAGACCTCAGCGCCTCTCTTGGAAGCGCGTGTGGAGATCATCTGAATGTAGAGACGCGACCATCGCGTCTAACACAATATGGTAATAGCAGACGCGATAAATCGCGTCTCTACAACGTGCCAAACCAATGAAAGAGTCCCGATCCGTATACTGATCGGGGCTTTTCATTTAATGATTCCAGCATATGGTGCCCACAATTTCGATGCTGGACAAAAGTCTTTTACCTGTAATCCTCCGTCTCGTTCCTCGGGACACCTCCTTTACAAGGAGGAACCTGTGGAATTCCCTTAAAGGGGTGTCCGCCCTCAAGCGGACGGGGGATTTTCCTTCCCCAATCTGTTCAAGCACTCAATGTTCTACTTCCTCAGATAACCGAAATACTTGGTAATATCCATCACCTTCGTGAATTCGCGATAGACCACACGGTTCAAACTGATGTGGGAATCAGATTGCTCGCAATCCACATTCTGGAGTGAATCCGTCCGTAGACGACCTTGGTCTTTCCCAAACGGATGCATTCGCATCACATAGCAAACAATGTCTTCGGGCGGTGTGGTCAGATACTTTCGGAGAACGCCCTCCTCCTCTTGCGAACGATATTGGTTCTGTCAATTCCACCCGGATGCACGCAATGAATGGAAATAGGACTTTCGTGGAATTCGATGGCAAGCGCCTGCGTAAAGCCGCGCACAGCAAACTTACTGGCGCAGTAATCAGAATTGTTCGGAATACCCACCAATCCGAATACACTTGACACATTTACCACAGCACCTTCGTTATTGGCCACCAATTGAGGCAGGAAGGCTTTGGTTCCATGTACCACTCCAAAGAAATTGATGTTCATGATCTTGTGGTAGTCTTCGATGGAGGTATGGTAGGCCGTTTCGGTCGAACCCTCGATACCTGCGTTGTTGATGACAACATGTGCATTGCCAAACTTAGCTTTCACGTTCTCAGCAAAAGCGAACATTTTGTCCTTATCAGAGACATCAAATGCTTCTGAATAAACTTCAGAAACACCTTGATTTTTAAGAATCTCGAGGGTTTCGTTTAGAGGGTCTTCCTCATAATCGTTCAACGCCAATTTGGCTCCCAACTTGGCAAATTCAATGGCGTAAGCGCGGCCCATACCCGAGCCGGCACCCGTTACAACTATTACTTTATTCTTGAAGTCTTTCATTTTTATTCGATCATGTGGTCGTTTGGCTTGAAGTTCTTGGCCATTCTAAGGTATGTGAAACTGAACCCAGGAAACATGGCAATGACGTGTCCGCTTTTGCTCTGATACCAGCTCTTGCAACCTCCCGATTTCCATACGGTCTGCTCCATCTCTGAATGGATCATCTGCGTATAGTTTTCCTCCGATTGCTGCTTCACTTCTATCGCCTTGGCCTTTTTCTTCAGTACGGTGGAAATGCTTTTCATCATGTAATGCATCTGTGCTTCAATGATGAAGATAGCAGAGGTATGTCCGATACCCGTATTCGGTCCGGTTACGATGAAAAGATTCGGGAAATTCGGAATGCTGGTTCCGAGATACGCACGAGGAAATGGGTCCCAGAAATCCTGCAATTTCATATCATCCTTACCGTAAACGGGATAAGAGATAACGCCATCGGTGGCATCATAACCTGTGGCGTAAACGATCAGATCGAGTTCAATATGGCTTCCGTCTTTCGTTCTGATGCCTGTTTCGCTTATCTCCTCCACCCCTTCGTTACGAACATGAAGTGTAACGTTCTCTCGCTGATAAGTAGGATACAGATCATTTGATAACAGAACACGCTTACAGCCTAATGTAAAGTCTGGAGTTACCTTTTTCCGCAAGGCTTCATCCTTTATGGATCTCTTGATGAATTGCTCCGCTTCTCTTTGGCCTATGAGCTTTAGGAAAAACTTAGAGTATTTGAACCCGACCACGCGCGTTTCCAATCCCCAGTAGATCATCCATCGCA
>JAGYJL010000126.1 GCA_018402015.1 Flavobacteriales bacterium
GTCGCCATTCGAGTTGATGGGGCGCTCGGCTTTTGGCTGTTCACGGGTCTTTGGTTGGCAGGCTGCCAGAATGGTGAATGCCAGTAGAATGAGGGTAGTGCGGTGCATGGGGCAAAGGTAGGGATCGGTAAGCGGAAAGTGGGCATTACGCCATGGCCGACCCGATCACTTCTTGAGCATCACTTCATAGATCCTCACAAGCTTTGATTTTCCTTTGAGGGCCGTTTCATCCAGAAATCTGAACTCAAACAGTTCTGGTTGCTGCAGTTTTTCTTTCACATCGGCTGAAATGATGACTCCTACGGCATACTTCCGTGTAAGCGATTCAATGCGCGCTGCAGTGTTCACGGCATCTGAGATAACGGTTCCTTCCATGCGTTCTTCTCCACCGACAGTACCCAGCACAAGGTTTCCGGTGTGTATGCCTATGCCATAATCTACATTCACCTCCAATCCGAATGGGTCCGACTCCATGCCCTGTCGTAGATTTTCCCGCATCTGAATGGCGGCCAGAACGGCATCGTCCGGTCGGTTGGGAAACACGGCCATGATCGCATCGCCAATGTATTTGTCAATGAAACCATTGTTCTCTTTTATGATCGGGCTGGTGCGCCCTAGGGTCCAGTTGATGAATTGAAAGGTTCTGGCGTCAGACATTTTCTCGGCAATGGTGGTAAAACCCACTATATCTGCAAAGAGCACGGTCATTTCTGCGCGCATCTCATCGCCCAATTTGACTGCAATGATGTCTTCCTTGTTCAGCAGTTTGAGCATCTCTTTGGGTACAAACCGTTCGTAGGCCCTGTTGGTATTGTCCAAACTGATGGACAGTTCCTCCACTCTGAAGAATGATTTACTGAACCGAACGGCCAGCACAAGCGACTGCATCAGAATGAAGAAGAAGAATGCTGCAGGAACAAGGAACGTTCCGGTTATGAGGCCTACCTGCACAAAGATGTCGTGCAAGAGGGTTGACATCATGACCACTACGCCCAGTGCGAACAGCAAGGCACCTTCGCTTCGTTTCAAGGTTGCTCTGAAAAGCACATAGATACTGTAGAGCCCGAAACAGAGCGCGCCAACATTGAAGTACATCATGTAGCCCAGATAGACCCATGAAGGCGTGAACAGCACCACAAGCATGTAGATACCGCAATAGACGGTCAGGGCCAGCAGCACCTTTCTGTTGTAGAAGTTGGGATACAGTTTGTAGATGAAAAGTGCAAATAAGACCAGCACAAGAGGGAAAATGCCTATCAGGATGCGCATGGCCGCATGCCATGGTAATTGGGGCAAAAGATCAAAAGCGATCACTTCGCCCGAGAACAGTTCGCGTATGGCCAGCATCAGACAGAGTGTGGCAAAGATCAATGTGGTCACGTCCTTGCGCCTGCTAACGAACAGACCGATATGGTAGAGCGCCATCAACAACAGGCTGCCCGTAAGAAATCCGCTCCACATGTAGTTCCAAGAACGGGAAGCGGTAATGGCAGGTACAGTACCTATCTCAATAGGCAGCCAGATTCCGCAAGCACTCGGATAGAAGTAGTTGGAGACATGAAAAACCAGAACGGCCTGCGCATTGGAATCGCTGATGAAGCTGACCACGCGGGTTTGCGAACTCGGCACCGATCGTTCCTTAACAGCACTGGGAACACCACATGTGCCAACCGATGTTCCGTTGATGAACATCTCGTAAGAACTGTGGATATTGGGCAGTTTGAGCGCATAGGCCGTGTGCGGCTGTGGCAATTTCAACTGCAGTGCGTACGAGCCATGGCCATAGGCAGCTTGCATGGAGTTCTTGTCGGGGTTGAATTCGAACCAATTGCCTGGGACGGCTATTTGGTCGGTGCAGGCGCTGATACCCGAATCGGGCGCTGTGAACCTGTTCCATTCAAAGGCCCAATTTCCGTTCAATGTAAGACGGTTGCGCTCTTCAAACGAAACTTCGCTCAGATCAATGACCCCATTGTTGGCAAGTTGGGCCACACAATGGAAGGTATTGAACAGGAAGGCGATACACGAAAAAAGTGCAACCGGCCGATTCACAACCCCATCATTTCAGCGGGTCGAACTTGACCAGCGGACTCAGTGTTCCTCCCAGTTGTAATTTTACTTTTCCCGGCTTGGTGAAATCGCCCGGTTCGTAGGCATTCCAAGGCCACGAATGATCGATCCAACCCATGGCCTGAAAAGTACCTGCCAAGAGCTCGCTACAGAAGATCTTATCCAGCGGTGTCTGTTCCTTAAGCAGGCGTCCTACCATTTCCATTCCGGCCATTTCCAGGTCTGACGGAAAGGTGGCCTGATGAACCGTTGGAATGAAATTGAGAAACTTTTTGAACATGGCAGGAGAACGGTTGATGTTGACCTTTATGTAACACATCAGCGACTCGTTGTAGGTGGTGGCGTTGGTCTTGAACCGTTGAAGCAGATCGACCAACATGGGACCCTCTTTGCCAACGTTCAGGATCACATCATCCAGATTCTTGAGGGTGTTACTCTCCCAGAACAACAGATCGGGTACCTTACCTTTCATACCGATGTCTTCGGCCCTTACCACCATGCCAGAATGGCTCCAGATGCTCCATTCTGCGAGTTCGATCAGTTTACTTCCCGGAAATTCTCCATGCATCAGTATCACATCTCCGGTCTGAACGGTGGGTGCTATCTGGCTGAACGGTTTGTAATTTTTGACAGGTTTCTTTTTGGCCATGGGGTAGTTGTTTGTAGATCACTAAGTTAGTAGCAAAATTCAGAATCATGAAACTCGGTAAAACAGAACTTGACCACTTGCTCCACGGTGCTGCTTTTTTAGGGAGTGGTGGTGGCGGGTCCATCAAGGCAGGGCAAATGTTCGTGGATAGAATAGTGAAAGAAGGTGGGGTTACTGTAACAGATGTTCCTCCTGCTGGCGATGGTTGTGTTATGGCCGATATAGGCGCCAATGCTGCCATAGAGGCCGGGCAGGTCAATGCACTCATCCGGTCGTTCGAAGTAATGGACGACTATTGGTTCGCGGTACACCAAAGACGCATGACCTGTCTGTATCCGGTAGAGACCGGGCCGGAGAACACGCTTGCACCCCTGGTGCTGGGTGCGGTAAAGGGTCTTCCGGTGTACGATGGCGATGGTGGGGGCAGGGCAGTGCCCGAAGTTCAACTCTGTTCCTATGCGTCTGCCGGGATCAGCGCAGCACCATTGGCCATGGCCAACGATGGGAAGGATGCCATCATTGCTTTCTCGGGTTCTGCAGCAGAAATGGACGAAATGCTGCGCCCCATGACCGCTGCACCACAGTTCGGTAATTCGGCAAGTATGGCCCTTTTTGCTGCCAAGAACACCGACCTGGCCAAGGCCAGTGTGCAGGGCGCCATTTCGTATGCCATGGCGGTCGGTCAGTTCTTAGAGGCCATAAAAGGTGGCCTTTCCACCGCAGATACCTTGCTTACCAAGGTGAACGAACGCAATGCCTGCCTGTTGGCGTATGGCAATGTAATGGTGGTAGAGGACCAGATGGAAGGTGCCTTCGATCTAGGAAAAGTGGTGGTGAAAGATGCCATGGGTCAGGGCTTGGTAACCATCTACACGCAGAATGAGAACATCATTGCCTTCAGCAGTACCGAAAGCGCCACCATTACCGTAGCCCCTCATTCCATCTGCTATCTGAGGTCTGATCTACAGCCCGTTACCAATGCCGAACTGAAGAAGGGAGACAGGATATGGCTGATGGGCGTAGAGGCCCGTTCTGAACTCACCACAGCCTCTGTCATGGAAGGTTTTGCCGTGATCTTATCCAGTTTAGGTTATGGTGGAACCGTTGGTTCTTTACATCCTAAGCTGAGTTGGGCTCCGCTTGGCGATGTTTTAAAGTCTCTTCCTGAACTAGAAGCGGAACTGGATCCGTTACTTTGATCTAGTGACCATCAAACGTAAAATGCTGCGGGTCTTGAATGAAATTCAGGGTTCGCTGACTTGGATCGAATTACCTCATAATCCTATGATTCGTCCAACTTTCCAAATGCTCATGAAATTGTAGCCCCAATGGTTTCTGCGTGTCTGTTCTTCCTCGCGTTTCCAA
>JAGYJL010000127.1 GCA_018402015.1 Flavobacteriales bacterium
TGTACGTAACGGTACCTTGAACAGAACCCGAATTAGTCAAGGACTGCGATATTGTCGGACCATTACCAGGACCAAAGCCACTGACCTGAGGGTTGCCGCTATTGGCCGTCCAAGAATAGCTGGTTCCAGAAACAGAGGAAGATAAAGCCACGTTAGTTGACTGATCTGAACAGATGGTTGATATAGAAGGGTTTGCTACAACATTCGGTACTGGATTAACCTGAACGCTTGTTGTAGTAGAACCCCCTGGACATCCATTAGCAGAAGCGTTTATAGTGTAAGTGACCGTTCCAACAGATGTTCCATTGTTAACCAAGGTTTGGTTTATTGAATTTCCATTACCAGACGAGTGACCGCTGATACCTGGAGAGGCCACCGATGAATAGGTGTATGAACTACCTGGCACATTAGAACTGATAGCGATGTTGGTCTGAGAGCCACTACAGATGGTTTGCGTGGCGTTGGTTGCAACAGGGTTAGAGATAGGTAGAACCGTTATAGTTATCGTGTTCGAAACTGCAGAAACCGAGCAAGAATTGTTTCTTCTTCGGTAGCAGGTGGTTGTGGTAAGTGCTGGCGGATCGTACGAAGCACCTGTCGCACCGGCAACTGTGGTCCAAGCACCAGTACAGTTCACCTGCTGCTCCCACGTATAGTTGGTGTATGCAGTGGTGCCTGAATTGGCATTGCCTATCACCGTTGGGTTTCCGTTCGGGCAAATTGTTTGAGCACCCGTGATACTTCCTCCATCAAGAGTTGAATACTCCCAACGTATATCAACCTTAACTCCGTACCCACAATCTCTAAATCCAAATCCGTACTGATTGTATTGGCATGGAGGGTCATTTCTGAAATTGATGTTCAAAACACGGTCTCTACCAGCTCGGCAGTCATCATCATTACCTCCATTACTAAAAATATTACACGTGTTTGGGTCGCAGTCACCTCCACAACCATCTTCTTCCCAACTTTGAAGGTCAACGTTCATTTGGGTGATATTCAAGTTGTTCACATTCCGGAGATCGAAATCACCAATGTTCCAAGTTCCACAGCCTCTGGTTCCACCATTTATGGTTCCATTGCCACAGCAATTAGGGCCACCACATACAGGTCCAACGAAGTTACCGCCACTGTAGCCACCCCAAACACGCCAACGTGGTTCCGGATTATCTCCGAAAACACCATCATTTCCGCAATCGTGATCATGAGTGAGTTCGATGACATCCATTTCTACATTCACGTTCTGTCCAATGACAAACGTGGTCGTAGAAAGAATTAAAAAAAGAGCGATGTATAGATTTTTCATTTATCAGCAGTTTTTTGAAAAGTACCAAAGTTGTCAAGCACAACAGAACTGGCCTTACCAGTGGTTTCAATTCGCCCTTTTAGTTGAGAAGGGATACTAGGATTGGATGAATTGATGGTCACGTTCAATTCGTTCTGAATTACAGACCAATACGCCTTAAATTGCTTCCCCCCTATAGTTACAATTACCGTTTCACTATCATTGAATTGAAGTGATTGTACACCGCTAGAGCCAGACTCAGCTTTCCACGAACCGAGCATCAACAATTGGACTTCTGAAAGGTCATAATCGAAAGTGTATTTCGTTCCGTTAAGTTCATATTGCTTGGCAGGATTGGTCGTATTGTCTAAAACCTCCTCCAAGGGTTCTGTTTGAGCAACCGAAGCAGAAGAGAGGAAGAACGCGAATACCGCTGTAGCAATGATGTATCGAAGTTTCGAAATGAGTATAAGAATATTCATGTGCAGTTTTTTGGGACAACGAAATTAGGATATTAAACGGGCTGCATTGATCAATAAGATGACAGAACTAGCCGTTGGTCGAAATTTAATGATCTCCTTATCTTTACAACAAGGTGCTTATTGCACGTACAGCTTCAATTTGGATGACTGCTCACCATTATCGGCTCTAAGAATGTAAAACCCTATCCAAAGGTTTCCTGGTAAACGGTGTAAAGACACTCCTTTGCCAACAAAACGAGAAACTTGCCAAACAAATCCTCCTGTTAAATCAACCATATCAAGATGAAATTGTCCAGCGTTCGAGGATGGGATTCTCAATTCCTGCCCCACAAGCGTCATGTTGAAAACATCTTGGGTCGCTGCGCCAAGGCCAACAGGAGCATTCTCCAGCACATTGTAGCGTTGATGTACTTGAAGGTCGTTGAGCGTGGTCTGGATTCCGCTTGGAAAAATGACGCGAACCGAATCAACTGTCAGATTATCACCCATTCCGAAATGCACAATAGATGAGTTCTTAGAAACATGGATGTATCCAACGTCCACTTCTGCCAATGTTGGCGACCCATCGGTCCAAAGCGTAATGTGCGAACCAAAGGCATTCCCGTTGCTAAGGACTCCTTCAAGTTTAAATTCGACCCAATGGTTGTTATTCACTGTGGTATTTGTGTAGTACCTGAAGCGAATTGGGTCTTCCGTATCATGGACATTGCTCACCATGAAATCCAACTTTCAATCCCTGTCGAAATCGGCATACACGGCACCACGCGACCTTAGCGAATCTTCTACCCCAGCTATGAAAGAGGCATCCGAAAACGTTTCATCACCATTGTTCAGGTAGAGTTTATTGGTTTTTTTGGAGCGTTGGCTATGAATGCCGCTGCTGGTATTTCACCATTGGCTACGAAAAGATCATGCCAACCATCGTTATCGGCATCAAAGAAAAAACAACCCCAGCTTGTAGTATTTACTCCTAAAATGCTGTCATTCTCCACATTGGCCTCTGTGGTCATATCGCTGAAGACGAAACCATCGTTCCTACTTAAAAGATTGCGGCCAATGTTGGTCTGGTAGTAACCTAGATCCCCATCATGGTCATAATCGCCAATTGCAACGCCCATACCGTAAAGCTCTGCATTCATGTTAGTGGCAACACTTACATCGGCCAGGTCGGTAATTGGATACTGATTTTGAAACAGCGCGCTGGGTAGAACCCACTCCCCGAAATCATTGGTAAGCAGTATATCTACATCCTGATCATTATCGTAATCGGTAAATGCAACGCCAAGGGCACAGCCTTCATCGGCCACACCGTAAGTAGCTGTAACATTAGTGAAGGTGAGATTGCCATTGTTGAGGAACAGTTGGTTGGGATTACAGTCGTGGTCAAAACCGATCGCGTCATTAATAGCGTTATAAATGAGAACGCCATTGAAAACGTAAGCCGTAAGGTACACATCAAGCAGTCCATCCTTATTCACATCACCGAAACTTGCAGCCGTTTTCCAATCCATATCGTCATTAATGGCATTGGGAATATGTGCGAATGTTCCATCTCCTTGGTTGTGGAGAAGCATGGTCTTTGTATTAAAAAAAGTGGTTATCAGGATGTCTTGAAATCCATCATTATCAACGTCTCCAGCAATGGCCCCAACGGATTGAACTGCAGGGAGCGCACCGATTCCAGCGATGACAGACACATCTGCAAATTGCCCATTACCAAGATTACGGAAAAGTTTATCGGAATTCTCACCTCCGGTAACATAAACGTCTTCCCAGCCGTCATTATTAAAATCGATCACCGCTATCCCTCCACCGAAATACATCGGGTTCTTGTGAAGATGATCGATTCCAGACTGAATGGCCACTTCTTGAAAAGTTACCTGACCGTGCACCAAGTGGCTGCCGCGTAGGAGCAAAGCGACAAGTAAAAGCATGTAGCGATGTGCCATGCATTCAGAGATAACTGAATAAGAAGCAAGTCGGGCCTTGCGTTGACCTCATAAAAAAAGCGGGTTCTGTTTTTAGAACCCGCTTTTACTCATTAGCAATCGAATTACTACTTATCTCTGATGAGCGTGAAGAACCCTGTTTGTTCAGAAACGTTTCCGTCTTTGTACTTCATCTCAATTACATAGTAGTACGTTCCTGGTTCACAGTCAACTCCAGCCGTTGTCTTACCAGACCACGAGAACTGACGTCCTTCGCTTGCATAGACACTATGTCCCCATCTGTTGAAAATGGTCATCGTGATGAGGTC
>JAGYJL010000128.1 GCA_018402015.1 Flavobacteriales bacterium
GCAGGGGGAGAACTGGTGCGTTGATCTGAGGTTTTTGATTGAGCTGGATCGGAGAGCCGCTCCCCTCTTGCAAAGGAGGGGTGTCCCGAAGGGACGGGGTGGTCATTAACACGCCTCCCAATGACGCTGTTTTCTCAATCGCACTCCCCAAGTTTTCATCAGCAGAAAGCACGAATAAACTCTCTCTGTTGCTGTCTCCAACAATAATGTCCTGAGCACGCTGAAGATGTTCTGGGAAATAGTTGATCTTGTTCAGGTCGTTTTCAAATTCAACCTCATCAGCAAAATTCCAAAGGAAAATGGTAGCACCTATCAAACCAAAGAACAACAGTGCTTTCCACTTGAACGGCATCGGTTCCTTTTCCTTTGGTTCGGAGTGCGGTTTGAACTTGGCCAAGCTTGCGATGTGAGGCAAGCCAAGAAGGGCGAAAAAGGCTGTTCCAATCAAACTCAAGCCAGCAAACGTTCCGAAATCGGCCAATACTTCTGAGTGAAGGAAGTTCAGACAGAAGAAGGCCGCAACGGTCGTGGCACAACCCAACAACATGGGCGAACTCACGTCTTTCAGCGTTTCGCCAATCGAACCCGTTTCGCGGTAATGATTGAAGAAATGGAAGCTGTAATCGATGGCAATTCCGAGTACGATGGTGCCGACTGCAACCGCAATGGCTGATATGGAACCTTGCAAAAGTGTGATCATTGCCAAGGCGAAAACCAATCCGAAAATGGCAGGCAGGAAGAACAGAATAGGAATGGTAATTCTTCGGAAGTAACCGATGAGCAACAGTAGAATGGAAACACCTGCCAGAATACCGACCAGGTTCGTGTCTTTCTTGATTCTGGAAGCATTTCCAACAGCAATGACAGGCCCTCCAAAAAGAAGGATTTCCGTTTCGTTCAGGTTTTCAGAAACACTTTGTACTTTCTCCCTAAGGCTTTCTACTAGTCTGGTATTTTCAAACGTTTCGGTAGGCGGATGCGTTGGCTTCACGATCATCAACAGATACTCACCATCTGCCGTAAAGGTGTAACCATCCACAATTTTGAACGTGTTGCCCTCTTCAAGCTTGCTCAATCGACCCAAAATGGGAGAACCCAATTGCAACGGGTCCATCATTAGGAACTTCTTGGTTCCCATGCTTTCGTAGCTACGCAGACGGTTAAGTGTGGAGGTGAGGCGCCTATCTATGCCGTCTTCCGAAAGGTCTTTGAAGAGCGCGTCAATCTCATTTGCAGTTAGAAAATACGGCAGATCACGTAGGTAATTGCCGTAGGCTTCCTGCATTTTTGCCGCTTCAGATGAAAACTGAATGGCTTTGAACAAACCTGTATCCAACCCGTTGAATTGCTCCAAAAGCTCCTCTCCAATGGAAACCAACTCTTCGCTTGATGAAGTTCTAAGTGGACCGATGGCAACAATGATGTTTCCTGAAATGGAAGAATTACGATATAGATTATCGTACTTTTTAAACTCTTCGGTGCGCGGAAACGTTTTTGTAATGTCTTCTTCGATGTGCAATTGGCTTGCTTTCCATCCCAAAAGGACGAAAACCACAGTAAACCCAAATAGCCATAACCATCTGAAGTTTAGTGTTTTGAGATAAATAGATTGAAGTATCTGGCCCATTAAAGAAGAATGGTGGATAATGATAGAAAACAAAATTGATTAAACGTTAAATTTGCAGCCCCTTAAAACGGGCTCATTCAAAAACTCTCACGTTATAGGACCGACAATTACACTCGATAGTTTTTTCCGCGTTGTTGTGCAGGAAGAAAAAGTGCGGCTGTCAGCGCAACAGCGAGCCGTTGTTCAAGAAAGTTTTGACTTTCTAACAGAGTTTTCTAAAGACAAGATCATTTACGGTATCAATACCGGTTTTGGGCCCATGGCGCAGTATCGTATTGAGAACGAGGAGTTGGAGCAACTTCAATACAATTTGGTAAGAAGTCACGCTTCTGGTTTGGGAGCAGGACTTCCAGATCAGTACGTACGTGCCGTGATGCTGAACAGATTGAATACGCTCTCGTTGGGCGGTTCGGGAATCAGCATGGGGGTTATTGACCAATTGGTGGCCTTTCTCGATAATGGCATTTACCCTTACATTCCTGAGCACGGAAGTGTAGGCGCAAGTGGCGACCTTGTTCAATTGGCGCACTTGGCCTTGGGATTGATCGGTGAAGGAGAAGCGCGTTACAAAGGCGAAACGAGACCTGTAAAAGACATTCTCAAGGAATTGAAAATGGAGCCTGTGAAGTTGCAACTACGCGATGGATTGGGCTTGATGAACGGCACTTCGTGCATGAGCGGTATCGGATTGCTGAATGTGATCTACGCAACGCGATTGCTTCGTTGGGCGACTTTGATAGGAGCGGTGATCAATGAGATCGTCCGTTCGTATGACGATAGTTATTCGGAGTTTTTGAATCGCGCGAAGAAGCACGAAGGACAACGTCAGGTAGCTGCTGCCATGCGCAGATGTTTGGAGACGAGTAAGTTGGTTCGCAAGCGCGAAGACCGACTTTTCAAGGATATTGAGAAGGTAGGAAACGGTAAGCCGATCAAGGAAAAGGTGCAGGAATATTATTCATTCCGTTGCATTCCGCAGATTGTTGGACCGATCCTGGAAACGGTTCAGAATGCAGAAGAAATTCTGTTGGATGAAGTGAATTCAACCAACGATAATCCTGTTGTTGATCTCGAGAACAAGCACGTTTATCATGGTGGTAATTTTCATGGCGATTATGTGGCGTTGGAGATGGACAAGATGAAGATTGCGGTTACCAAGTTGAGTATGCTTTGTGAGCGTCAACTCAATTACCTGATGAATGAAAAGCTGAATGATATTTTCCCTCCGTTCATGAACTTGGGAAAACTCGGATACAACTTCGGTGTTCAGGGAATGCAGTTCACCGCCACATCAACCACGGCTGAGAATCAAACGCTTTCTTTCCCGATGTACGTTCATTCCATTCCGAACAACAACGACAATCAGGATATCGTGAGTATGGGAACGAATGCCGCGTTGATGACCAAGAAGGTGATTGACAATTCGTTCCAAGTAATGGCCATTGAAGCTGTTGCCATTGCGCAAGGAGTTGATAGCTTGGGTTGCAAGTCGAAGATGTCGGTTGCAGGGCAAAAGTTCTACGACACGGTTCGCAAGCATTTGGCAACGTTTGAAGAAGATAAACCACGTTCTCATCAATTGGCAGAGTTGTCTGCATTTTTGCATGAGAACGATCCTCAGATTGAGATTTTTTGAAGTTGATTGAGTTGATGAAGTTTGTAAAGGGATAAAGTTGACAGAATGCGGTTCCCCCTTTTTAAAGGGGGTGTCGAGGAACGAGACGGGGGATTTAATCATTTGTAAAAGATAAAGTTGACAGAGTTAAGTCACATGTTAAAGCCACAGATGCACAGATTTGCACAGATTTGCACAGATTTCAATGAGCATTTTTTCTCTTTGCGTCTCTGCGCCTCTGCGTGAAACAAATTTTAGCCATGTCAGATAGGAAAATAGCATTGGTAACAGGTGGTTCGCGAGGTTTAGGTCGCGCCATTTCGGTGCGCTTGGCCAAAGATCACGGTTATCACATTCTTGTCAATTATTCATCGAATGCGGCTGCCGCAGACGGTACGGTAAAACTCATTGAAGAAGTAGGCGGAACAGCAGAAACCATCGGTTTTAATGTTGCAGATAGGGACGGAGCAGACAAGGCGCTTTCCGCTTGGATGGAAGCCAATCCAACCGATCAGATTTCAGTCATTGTAAACAATGCAGGAATTACCAAAGACGGATTGTTTATGGCCATGTCAGAGGAAGCTTGGGATGGCGTTCTGGGCGTGTCTCTAGGTGGATTTTACAACGTTACCCGCAAGTTGGTGGACAAGATGATCCGCAAGCG
>JAGYJL010000129.1 GCA_018402015.1 Flavobacteriales bacterium
TGAAGATCTTCTCCGATTCTGTGGTGAAATTGCGATGCACTTTCCTTAACAACGGCTCTTTGTCATCAACCGCATTCATGACAAGCGTTGTCTTGTTCACGTTAAGAATCTTGATAAGGTCAGTGCATTTTTCAATTTCCTCTGGATTAGCTTCAAAAAAGGCTTGAAAATCTGTAACGCCCTCCGCTTTACGTTTATCGAGGTACTGCTTAACCTGAGAAAAGTCTTCTTCCCAAAAGGCGATCGGTGCATGGTCGAAAATGAAACGATACTTGTTCTCGGCAACCTTGGTGTTCGTCACTTCCCTGGAAATACCGATAAGCCCTATGATGCGTCCGTTGCTATCTGTTAAAGGCGATTTACTGGTGCGAAAAAATCTGACGGCATCTCCAACCATATTGGTCTCATATGTGATCGGTTTCCCTGTAAGGAATAACTCGGCATCGCGCAACGCGATCTCATTTCCCAATTCTCCGAGAAGTTCAAGGTCCGTCTTGCCAATTATTTCGTCAATGGTCTTTCCAAAATACCCAGCGCCTGTTTCATTTATCGTAATGTACCTTCCATCCAAATCTTTGGCGTATACGGAATCTGAAGCGCCTTGAATAATGCTGTTCAGCAATTCGTTCTCCCGCTGAAGTAACTTCAATCGTTCTTCCAATCTAACCGTAGCGGCTTCCTTCGTCATTGTTCAGCTTTGAGCGAACTAATTTAGCTTTACAACAGAAACAATCATGAAACAACTCGGGCTATTTCTGATCATAATTTTCATTCTATCAGGCTGTGCGCAGGTACAACCGCTGGAAATACGCTCGGTAACATGTTGTGACCTACTGAAAGCCACAGGCCCAGACACACAGGTAGGATTCAATATCCAGATCCATAACCCCAACGATTTTGCGATCAGTGTTAAACGTTACGCCTTGGATGTGCGAATAAATGGCAGCACCATAGGAACCGCTAACTCTGATGAGGCGCAGGTTATACCCCCAATGGAGGTTGTGGAAAAGCAGATTTCGGTTACGGCATCAACACAACAATTGATAAGTGGTACGCTCATGATGGGCATTACGGCCTTGATGAGAAACGACCCAACCACCTTGGAAATTGAAGTTGCGGGCTCGGTTGTGGGCAGCGCCAAAGGTATTTCTAAGCGTGTGCGGATACGCGAATCGTATCCGCTGAAAATGCATCCGTGATCAGCTAAGTGGAATGCAAATATTCTTCGGTTCTGTAAAGAATCGCAGTGCTTCCCAACCTCCTTCTCTACCTACGCCAGATTGCTTTACTCCGCCAAAAGGTGTTCTCAGGTCGCGAACCAACCAGCAATTGACCCAAACAATTCCTGTGTGCAGCTGTGCTGCTACACGATGCGCTTTGGTCAGGTTGCTGGTCCAAATGGTAGATGCAAGTCCGTATTTGGTGCCGTTGGCGTAGCTTAGAACTTCTTCTTCGGTGTCGAAGGGTTGAATTGTCACTACTGGCCCGAAAATCTCTTCTTGATTGGTACGACACGTTTCTGGAAGGCCTTCGATAACCGTTGGTTCAATGAACCATCCGCTCATATCTGTATCGGCTTCTTTACCACCACAGAGAACCGTTCCGCCTTCCTCTTTTGCCAGTTCGATGTAGGATAGGATCTTATCGAAATGCGCTTTAGATACAACCGCGCCCAACTTCACATCGGCCAATTTAGGGTTGCCCACTTTCATCTCCTTTACCAACTCAACAAACTTGGTCTTGAACTCTGCATAAATACCTCGTTGGACATAGATCCTGGAGCCGCACAGGCAAATCTGTCCTTGATTGGCAAAACTTGAATTCAAGGACGTTTTCAGTGCTTCGTCCAGGTCGCAATCATCAAAAATGATATTCGGGTTCTTTCCGCCCAACTCCAATGATAGCTTCTTGAACATGGGCGCAGCAGTTCGGGCAATGGTCTTTCCTGTTTCCGTTCCTCCCGTAAAAGAGATGATCGGCACATCTGGATGTTCTGTCATAGCGGCACCCACTTTCCCTCCCAATCCGTGAACGATATTGAGTACTCCTTTCGGAAAACCGACCTCATTGCAGATCTGAGATAAGAGAAAGGCTGTCATTGGTGTTACTTCAGACGGTTTGGCAACCACCGTATTGCCCGATGCCAACGCAGGTGCGATCTTCCAAGTGAAAAGGTAAAGCGGCAAATTCCATGGGGAAATGCATCCGGCAACGCCTATCGGCTGGCGAAGTGTATAGTTCAGGTATTTCCCATCCGTATCGTGCAATTCCGAACTATCGTGCAGAATGGCCGTGGCGAAGAACTTGAAATTGTCTGATGCCCGCGGAATGTCAACCCGCTTGGCCAACCAAAGCGGCTTCCCATTGTCTGTACTTTCGGCCTCGGCCAGCTCGTCCAATCGTTCGGTAATTCTTTTTGAGACATTCAACATGTGTTGCGATCGCTCTTCTCGCGTTAGGGCAGACCAACTCGGAAAAGCTGCTTTGGCTGCCTCTACGGCTGCTTCCACATCGCTAGCATCAGAATCTGGAATCTGGGAATACACCGATCCGGTTGCAGGGTTGTAATTATCCAAGAAACCACCGCCATTCGGAGCTCGGAATTCACCATTGATATAATTCAGTATCTGCTGCATTTGCCACGTTTTTGGTAAAAGTAGGCATCGTTAAAATGTGTTAATCGAATAATAGTGCCCATTGCTTGCACGTACCTTTGGTGTGTTGGGACGAAATACCATAAAAGCTACCATTGTTGTAATGACCGTGGCCCTCATCGGGCTCATCGGGATACAAGTGTATTGGATCAACAGCGCGGTAAAGTTACGCCAGCAGAAATTTCAATCTACTGTAAACGAGGCGCTGGGCAATGTGGTGTATCAGTATGAGAAACTGAAAACCGCAGAAAGCCTGGCCATGAAAATGGACCTGCACGAAAAAAGGCAGCGTTTGGTTTGGCAGATGGATTCCATCAATCGGGCAATAAGACGAACGCAGGACAGCTTACTTCTTCTTCAGCAATCGAAATTCAAAGCGCCTCAATTGGAGCAAAACCCGTTCAAATGGACATTGAACCGCAATGCCCCGGCCATGCAGATAAGCGTGTACGAGGAATATCTGGTCGACTCAGCGGGCATTTTTGTAAAGCGCAGCCGGCAGCAATTTTACGAATCGCCCAACTACGGGCCCATCCGTAAACCTGTCCTACCCGAATCGGAAGATGACATGACCTTCTATCTCGATTCGTTGAAGCAAGCGCAGACCATGAACTTGCATTGGTTGGAAAAACGGGCCGATATGGTAAACGAGATCTTTGAAGAAATTGTGAACGTGGACCTCTACAATCAGGCTGATGAAATTGACACCGAAGCATTGGATTCGCTATTGCGGCAACAACTTAAAGACAAAGGAATTGGAGCCGATTATGTCTACGGCATTTTCGACCCATTCATGAACGCCTTTTTTGTTGAAGGTGAGGAAAAAGATGTGGAGGGCATTCTTACATCCGGACACAAAGTGAATCTCACGCCCGGAAATGTGTTCAGTCAGCCAAAGTTCCTGAGCATTTTCTTCCCTAATCAGAACAAGTATCTACTGCGAACCATGTGGTTGTTACTCACCATTTCGGCCATGTTCATTCTGGTCATCATTTTCTCGTTCTCGTTCACCGTTTCCACCATCATCCGTCAGAAGAAGGTCTCTGAGATCAAGAACGATTTCATCAACAACATGACGCATGAGTTGAAGACCCCGATAAGTACCATTTCGTTGGCTTGCCAGGCATTGAGCGACCCCGACATTAAAACACGG
>JAGYJL010000013.1 GCA_018402015.1 Flavobacteriales bacterium
ACGTCCCAAAAAACTTATTCACAAACTTTCACCCCCTCCCCTCGGTTCACGGGTCACTCTTCAATCGCAAATCGTTAATCCTTAATCGTCACTCATCACTCGTCACTCATCACACGTCACTTTTTTCACCCAAACATTTTTAACTTGGTCTCTATCAATTCCAAGCCCATGGATCCTAAAGACTACCCGCGCGTTTGGCCAAACCTCCTTCCCTCTTTGGAAGCCGCCCTCTTGAAACGCCAAGAAGGCATATCCCAAATGGCCGACTTCAAAAAGAAATTCAACGCAGCAAAGAATAAGGCAAAGCGCGTAGAAAAGTACGTCACCACCATGGACGAGGAAATGAGAAGGTACAACGAGTACTACATGCTCGACTCCGTCCGACTTGCCGAGAACAAATTCATCATCATCAGCAAGAAACTGAAGCAGTTTAAAGCACACGAGGAGAAATATTGTGTGCAAGCGATCAAAGTGCTCAAAAGCAACATCGGCATGGAACCCCACCAGACCCAGTGGTACATACAAAGCGTAGCATCTTACGCACAGAAGGCCAACAGTCTCATACGCGACCTTGCCGATATGCTCCGCATTGCCAACGGGCATCTCAAAAAAGTAGACCACACCAAAAAGACAATTGCCCACTACGCCAAACTCAGAGAACGTCTTAACGCTTACCGCTTGGCCAACGCAACCAACCCAACCCAGCCCCACTCCTAACTACTCAATTCTCACTACTCAATTCTCACTACTCAATTCTCACCCCCTCAAAACCCCCTCTCAATTCGCCTATAGACCTCCTCTATCTGCTGAGGCGTCATCCCCTCAAGCAATTTCTCAATGGTCGATATCTCCGGTCGCCTCAATACATTCAAACGGGAGTTCGGGTCACCAACCCAGGTCCTTAGGTCATTCGGCAAACAGTTGAATGTGCTGCACAGCCTTTCCTCCATCACAAAACTCACACCCTTGGGCGTATTGTTCAATAAACCGCGCACTTCATCAGCCGTGTAACCATGGTTGATCAAAAAAGCGCGGCCCTGCTTAATATCCCGTAGATCCAATAGCCGCTGAAGATGTAATTGTATCATGTTTTCTGATTTTTACCACACTCCACAACGTATAGGATAAAATATTTAGTATTTCAAAAGGCATTTTTTTCGCGGCAAATGGGCCATTCCCCTTTGCAACAGGCTCAAAGTGGCATGAAACCCCCAACAAGTGGCATGAAACCCCCACTTTCTGGCTTCAGCTCCCTATGAACAGGTATGCCACACACAACACATGGCATGCACACCCGACTTGCTGGTATGCAATCCCGTCTCAGTAGCATGCCACACCGTCTTGCTGGTATGCCTACCCGTCTCGGGTGCATGCCTACCCGTCTTCCCGGCATGCCACACCGTGCGGATGGGGTTTCTGAACGGCAAAGAATTCTACCAACGCAATGCACCGCTTTTCTCGGTCGTTATAAAGGCAAGTGGCACGGTGCTCCGAACAAACAAAAGCACCCCACAGAAAAGAAAGAACATGAACCTTTAAAAATTAGAAATCATGACAGACGCTCAATCAAATCAACTCGACATGCTCTTGGTACTCCAAGACTTCTACACGGCCAACCAGATCACAATAGACACCATTCCAGTGTTGGCACTCAACTTTCCAAAGGTCACGGCCAGCATCTCAGCCATCAACAGCAACGTGGCCGGACAATCAGCCAACATCAAAGGGGTTGCCCAGAACAAGACCAACCTCCGCGCAAACCTCAACCAACTCACATTAAATAATCTTACAATTGCACGCGCTTGGGCAATAGCAGACAACAACGCTGTCCTTGCAGAAGAGTTCCGTGTCTCAGAATCCGGACTCGAGAAAGTAAAAGACGACACCATCGCCTCCTACTGCACACACCGATATGATCTCGTCAATGCAAACCTTGCAGCCATGGCAGATTACGGACTCACCCCCGTCCTCATGACCACCTGGCAAGACGCCATTTCCGATTACGAAGCCGCAGTATCAACTCCTCGAGAGGCCATCAATGTCAGAAGCACGCATACAGACAACCTCAAGACCATATTCGATGAAACCCTCAAGCTCCTTAAAGAGAACATCGATCCCGTTATGCTCATTTTCAAAACCTCCGTCCCGAAATTGTATCAGGAATACACAAAGGCACGGATTGTCATCGACAGAAAAGGCCCCGGTGGAGGCGGAACAGACAAGCCCACATACGCCAAACTTTCAGGTCAGATCACCGATGTTACCACCCTCACGCCCATCTTCGAAGTGGCCGTTACACTTACCCCTGCCGATCCTGAAACAGCTCCGGTCGTAAAACTCACCGATATGGAAGGCAAGTACTTCTTCGACAACATTCCCCCAGGCAATTTCTCGCTATTGGCAGAGAAGGTGGGATATGCTTCAGTCAGTAATTCAGGAACGCTCGAAGCCGGTCAAAGTGCAGTTTACGACTTTCAGATGATGCCGAGCTGAGCGCAGCCAGAAACCAGATACCTGCACTCCGAGTGCAAGAACGAAGCACCTGGCGCAATCAGGTGCTTCGTCTTTTCCGTCAAACCCTATCAAAAAACACAGCAGAAGCGGCCATCACAACATGTGCATCGAGCAATATCAAGCATTTAATAGCCGTTTATTATCTTCATGATGCCCAATTGGCGGGCATCAAGCTAAGTAGAACCCCTAAAGACCATTGCCATGCAGGGAATGATAAGTATAAACGGGCTGCCCTACGCCCAAGTACCAATGAATGCTCCTTGGATAGAACACGTTAACGTGTTGGAAAAGGCCTTACACGAACATCCGGAAGATGAGTTGAAGATCCTTCACCTGCTGGTGACGTATTCGAGTATGGTGCCAGATAAATACAACCTGTGTATAGCGGCTGCCGACCGACTTCTGGAACTGACCGACAATGACGATCATCGTGCCGATGCCATGGTGAGTAAGGCCACGGTGCTGATTGAGCAGAACACGAAGCTGGAAGAAGCGGAAGCGCTCTTAATAGCGGTTTACAGCATTAGCCGAGAATACCAACAGGTTTTTGAGAAACTGGTAGAGATATACCTGGAACGGAAAGACTTTGACAATGCTCTGCTTTGGGCAGACCGCATGGTGGCCGAAGAGGACATGGACCACATTGGTCTGGGTCTGAAAGGAACCGTGCTTCTTGAAATGGGTAGCTTGGACGAGGCCATTGAAAGCTTTGAGGCAGCGATAAAGATCCAAACGTATCCGGCCCAAGACCATTTCGGAATTGCAAAATGCCAATTGGAAAGAAAGAATTACGAAGGCGCGCGCGATGCGTGCATCAAAGCATTTGAAACCTGCCACTACCCCGAACCACTTTACGCCTATGGCGCGGGCTATGCCTATCAGGAGCTGGACGACCCCTACCGCGCTATGAAATGGTACACCAAGGCACTCGATATCGACCCTTCGTTTCCAGACGCGCTGAACAACATGGCGGTCATTAGCCTCGACCTTAACAATGCATGGAAAGAGGCGGTGCCGTATCTGCTAAAGGCAGTGGAGCTGGCTAAAGAACCTCTTGGTCCTTCCATGAGGGTCATTTACCGCAACCTGTGGGCCTATTACACACAGATCCTCGACCACGAGAAGGCCAAGCACTACTCCGGTCTGGTACTTCAATGCATGGGCTTTGATAGTGATACGGCCGGCTTCTTAAGTGATCTTTCGGAGGACTGAGGGAAAGCCCTGCGCTGTGGATTCAGGCTCCCCGATACATGATCCTCTTGTGGCGGAGGAATCTGAAGTGAAGGGTATGAGATTCTTCGTGCCTTAGAATGACAAACGGGGTAAGTTTGAGAGCGCAGCGTTCCCGATGGGTATCGGGAGAGAACACAACAACACTTCTCGATACAATTCCTCATTCCCTTCGAGGGCCTCAGGGCAGGCTCTCGGAATTACTGGAAGTGACGGGTGCCGGGGGTAGCGCCAGGCTAGGCTTCCACTGCGGTCAGCCTAGGCTAAAACCTGATAGCTAGCAGCTTCTAGTAAGCCCGTACGTTCTTGCCTTCCATGTAATTGATGAAGGCGCGGTTCACTACGCGGTTGCCGCCCGGTGTGGGGTAGTTACCTGTAAAGTACCAGTCGCCCAAATGATTAGGGCAGGCAGAATGCAGCCCTTCTATGGATTGGAAGATGAGTTTCACCTCAGCCTTGATGTTGTCAGGAGAGATGATCTCTGCCGATTTATCTGAAAGCTGCTCTGCGGTAAAGGGTCTGTAAATTTCCTTCACCACATTCACGGTCTGTTCCAGTGGAAGCTCCATCTGGGCTTTGGCTTTCTCGTACACCTCGTCCAAGAGGTTGGTCTGCATGGTGTCTTTAAGCAATTCTACCGCTGCGCGGAAAACCATGAAATCGCCCAGCTTGGCCATATCAATACCATAGCAATCTGGGTAACGGATCTGTGGCGCGCTTGATACGATGATGATCTTCTTGGGTCCGAGGCGGTCTACGATTCTAAGAATGGATTGCTTAAGGGTTGTTCCTCGAACGATGGAATCGTCAATGAGCACCACGTTATCCTCTCCCCGCTTTACGGCTCCATAGGTAATGTCGTAAACGTGCGACACGAGGTCATCGCGGTGCACATCGTCTGTAATAAAGGTTCGCAGCTTGGCGTCCTTGATGGTGAGTTTCTCCACACGGGCACGCATGTTGAGGATCTCGCGCACCTGCTTGGCATCCAACGAACGTTTGCCAGAAAGTATCTGGTCTGTTTTAAGGATGTTGATGTAGTCTTCCACTCCCTTTACCATTCCGTAAAAGGATGTTTCGGCCGTGTTCGGAATGAAAGAGAAAACGGTGTTCTTCACATCGTAATCAAGCTCTCTCAGCACAGGGTCAACCACCAATCGGCCCAGTTCCTTGCGTTCTTGGTAAATGTCCTTGTCGCTTCCGCGAGAGAAATAAATGCGTTCGAACGAGCATGATTTCTGCTCCAATGGCTCGCGGAACTGCTTCTCGCTTACGCTGCCATCCTTTTTCATGATGAGGGCGTAACCGGGCTTGATCTCTTTCACGTCCTCCCACTTTACGTTGAAGGCGGTCTGAATGGCCGGGCGTTCGCTGGCCACCACGATCACTTCATCATCCATGTAATAGTGTGCAGGGCGGATACCTGCAGGATCGCGCATAACGAACGCGTCACCATGTCCGATCATACCCGCAATGGCATAGCCTCCATCCCACTTCTTGGCAGATTCTACCAGAATGCGTTGGATGTCCATGCTCTTGCCAATAAGTGGCGTGGCCTCGTATTTGGAATAGCCTTTCTGTTTGTAATCGTAGTAGAGCCGGTCGTTCTCCTCATCTATGAAGTGTCCGATCTTCTCCAATACGGTAACGGTATCTGCCTTCTCTTTGGGGTGCTGACCTATTTCCACCAACTGCTGGAAAAGCTCATCCACGTTGGTCATGTTGAAGTTTCCGGCAAGTACCAGGTTCCGTGTCATCCAGTTGTTCTGACGTAAGAACGGATGGCAGTGCTCAATGCTGTTACCACCGAATGTTCCGTAACGCAAGTGGCCAAGAAAAATCTCTCCGGTAAACGGAAGGTTCTCCTTTAACCATTCCGGGTCCTGAATGTGATCGGGATGCTTTTCAAACTCTGCCTCGAAGCGCTCGTTGATGTGCGCAAACACATCTTTAATGGGCGTAGAAGAGTTGGAACGGTGCCTACTGATGTAGCGCTTTCCGGGTTGCATATCCAACTTGATGTTGGCCAGACCAGCGCCATCCTGCCCACGGTTGTGCTGTTTCTCCATGAGGAGATACATTTTGTTCAGGGCATAGAAACTCGTACCGTATTTTTCCTTGTAATAGCTGAGAGGTTTCAGCAAGCGGACCATTGCAATTCCGCACTCGTGCTTTATAGCGTCACTCATGGTGGATTCTAAGGCGCAAAGGTACGGAAAGATTGGGCTATTGTGCGGCCAGTCTAGTCAAGTAAGTTGGGGTCCAAACCATCAAAAAGTTTACTTTCATCTTTTACTTCTTTCGAAAACAAAATGCAACGGCACCTGCTTCTGACGTTCCTGATTCTGACCATGGCACACATAAACGGCCAAGGGCAGACGGCCATAGAATTGAACGCAATTGCAAATAAGGTGCAGTTCTCACATCCTGATTCGGCCATTGCACTGGCCACCCAAGCCGAACGCTCAGCAACCCAAGATTCGGTGCGTGCCCGCAGTTTTGTGCTGATCGGTGTGGCGCAGTGGTTTATTGGTAAACCGAAAGAGGCCATTGAAAACCACCAGCGTGCCATAAAACTCCAGCGCAGGTTGGGCAAAAAACTGAGCGAAGGATATTCTTTGAACAACATTGGGTTGTGCCATGCTTCTTTGAAAGACGAAAAGCTGGCCATGGAGTTTTATCTGAAGTCGTTGGAAGTGGCAGAAGAACTGGCAGACAGCAACTTGCAAGCGATGGTGAATGGCAACATCGGCATTCTCTATGAAGAACGCGGATTACTTGAACAAGCGTTAGAATACCACGCCAAAAATCTCCAACTCCTTCAGGGCAAAAAAAGTCGCTACTTGGCAAACTCATTACACAATGTGGCTTTAATCTACTGGCAGCAAGAAGAGTATCTCAAAGCAAGAAATTTTGCGCGGCAGTCACTCAAACTGCGTACACAAATGAATGAAGAGAGTTATGTGGCAAGCGCACAGAACCTCCTGGGTTTGGTGGAACTGAAACTTGGCAACACACAATTAGCCGATTCGCTCTATCGCGAAGCTTTGAAAACCTACGAGAAGCTTGAGAATCAATGGGGAATTGCCATGGTGTGGTCCAATCTTGGAGAGTTGCAACTGGAAGAGGGCGGAAATCTCAAACTTGCTCTAAAGCATTGTCTGAAAGCGTATAACCTTTCTTTAAAGCACCATTTGGAATGGAAAACTTCCAATTGCCAATGTTTGGCCAAGAGCTACGGTCGATTGCACCAAACAGACTCTGCCGAGTTTTTTCTAAAGCGCTTAATCGAACTGAAAGACAGCACGCAAAAGGCCGTTTTGGAAAGCGACATTGAACTGGTTTCTGAGAGGATAGATCACGATAAGAAACAGGCATTGGCGCAGGCCGAGATCCAACGGCAAGAGCAACTCCGTTTGGCAACTTTCGTGATAGGGTTGATGAGCATTGCACTGTTTTTCGTGTTATTCCGAAGCTACCGAAGAAAGCAACGCGACAATGAGCTGCTTGAGGTGAAGAATACCGAGATCTCGGAGCAGAAACACGTGATCGAGGAAAAGAACCTCCACATAACTGATAGCATCCGCTATGCTGAACGCTTGCAAGCAGCCATTCTTCCGAAGGATGAAATGTTTGCCAAGCACTTTGCCGATTTCCACATTCTATATCGTCCGAAAGACATTGTCTCTGGCGACTTCTATTGGATGGAAGAAGCACTCGGATCCGTCTATTTAGCAGCAGCGGACTGCACTGGTCATGGCGTTCCCGGGGCGATGGTGAGTATGGTTGGCTTTCAAGGATTGAACAAGGCAGTTCTGGAAGAGAAACTGACATCGCCCGCAGCTATCCTTCAACGTTTGAGCGACCACGTAGAAGAAGCCTTTGAGAAAAGTGGCGGCAGCGTAAAAGATGGCATGGACATCTGCTTGGTGGCCATTGATACCAAGAAACGCACCGTGACATACGCTGGCGCGCATAACGCTCTTTGGATTCTTACCACCAAAGAAGAATTACCAAATGCAAATCTTCGTGAAGAAGAAAACGGCTACCGCATGTTTGAACTCAAAGCCGACAGACGTTCCATTGGTGGGTTCATGGATGCGGGTTCTTTCACCGAAACTACCGTTGAGCTGAATGAAGGCGACCGACTGTTTCTTTTCTCCGATGGCTTTGCCGATCAATTCGGTGGACCGCAGGGTAAGAAACTAGGCAGCAAACGCATGCGAGAAACCGTTCGCGAAATGGCGCTTTCCGGAAATCTGGTTGCCTTAGGTGCCATCTTCGAAGATTGGAAAGGCAAGGAAGAACAGATCGATGATGTTACCGTTATTGCGGTAAGCGTTTAAGCCATCACTTCTTCTGCCAACATGGCTTCCACATCTGTATAAAGAAGGTCGAATGCTTCCGCCACGCCTTTATAGACCACATCTCCATTTACCACATTGAGGCCTTTTTTCAGTTCCTCGTTTTCGGCACAGGCTTTCTTCCAGCCTTTATCGGCCAACTGCAATGCGTAAGGCAAGGTTGAGTTGGTAAGCGCAATGGTTGAAGTACACGGAACAGCTCCCGGCATATTCGCTACGCAGTAATGCACTACATCGTCTACGATGAAAGCTGGATTCTCGTGCGTGGTTGGTGTGCAGGTTTCTACACAACCACCTTGATCCACGGCCACATCCACGATAACCGTTCCTGGGCGCATGGTCTTGAGCATGTCTTTGGTGATCAATTTCGGGGCTTTTGCTCCTGGAATAAGAACTGCACCAACAATGAGATCGTGGGTCTGCACCAGTTTGCGGATGTTGTATTCGCTGCTGAATTCAGTCACCACATGATGCGGCATGATATCGTTGATGCGTCTTAAACGAGGAAGACTGACATCCAAGATGGTAACATGCGCGCCCAAACCTGCAGCCATCTTCGCAGCCTGAACACCTACAATTCCTCCACCAAGTATCAGCACTTTTCCTGGAGCAACTCCTGGCACACCACCAAGAAGAACGCCTCGGCCTTTTACAGGCTTTTGCAAGTAGCGCGCACCTTCCTGAATAGCCATTCTTCCTGCAACTTCAGACATTGGAACCAACAAGGGTAGCGATCGATCTGCTTGTTCCACTGTTTCGTAGGCCAGACAAACAGACTCGCTTGCGATCATGGCATGCGTAAGCGGCTCGCTTGATGCAAAGTGGAAATAGGTGAAGATCAACTGGTCCTTTCTGCAACGGGCGTATTCCTCTGCAATAGGCTCCTTTACTTTCATGATCATTTCGGCCGTGGCCCAAACCTCCTCGGCCGTTGCAAGGATCTTGGCCCCGACCGCTCGGTAATCCTCATCAGGAAAACCGCTGCCGTCTCCGGCAAAGGTTTCTATCAGAACCTCGTGGCCTCTTCGGATGAATTCGTGTGCGCCTGATGGTGTTAATGCCACGCGGCTTTCATTATTCTTAATTTCCTTCGGAACCCCTATTATCATGATGCTTGGTTTTATTTTTTACAAATATTGTTCAATCATCCCCTATTATTTAGGGGTGTACCAGATAAAAACACAAAAGTTTTACGAGAAGGCTGTTAATAACAGGGAAAGAGAACTACGGAGTTTCCTGCCAGCGCTTGATCTTCACTTGGTCTTTGATGATCTCGATACTCTGATTGATCATCTCCACAGCGACCTTGTTCAGTTCTTCGTCTTCTTCTTCGAGGAGCATCATGTCCATGGTTACATCGGCCAATTCACTGATCACCTGCGTGTTCTCCTCGCTGCTCAGGTCGAGCATCATTCCTTCAATGACCGCATAGGTGATGTCGGCAACGGCTTTTTCCAATTTGCCCGTGATCGTACTTCCAACCAGTGGAATTCCTGCAATATCCTTCACCTCCGAATTGCCTCGAACGGCTTCAGACACTTTCCGGTTTACATAGGCGCGAAGTTGATCCTGATACCGCTCGTAATGCTGCTCGCTTGCAGCCGTTATTCTACTCGATAGCCACTCTACCAATACTTCTTTCTGAGGCCTGATAACCTCTAAGATGATACGACTGGCCACAGGTGTTCCGTGCTTCATTTCTTCTTGCACCCCTTCTAAAACGTTTACAACCACCCGATCGGAGATCTCTTCTACGATCACTGCGCTGTATTGTTGATAAATGCGGAAGAAGTACGAATCGCGCAGATCGATGACGCCCATTTTATGAAGGCGTAAAACCATACTTCCAACACGGAAAACCCTGAGCACACGGAACTGGCCAAGTGGAATAAGCCCAAGTACATCATACCAGTGAAGAAATGGGTAGAAAAACCATTTATGGTGACGATTGTGATAGACCGCCATGAACCAACGGATAGAAAACTCTGTGGCGAAGACGGCTACGAAATACAGGTCGTAGCGAAAGAAATTCTCGTGCAAATGCGTGTTGTACCAATCGTAAAATGCAGGAGCATACGCATGAATGAACTCATTACTTACATTGATGGTGAAGTTCCACTCGAACAGAATGTAAAGCAGGTTAATGACCAGCAGATTGACCATCAGAAGGTCAATGATGAAAAGGGCGGTACCCCGTTCGTTCTTGAATTTAGACCAGTTTATCTTGAGCATGAAGCGAAGATAGTTCGCAAAAACGGCTGTGGCTTAGCGCAGACCGAACATTAGAAGGTCTATAGGCGCAAGCGCTACTCTAAAATCATTGACGATAGCTAACGAATGGCAGTTTTCGGCAGAGGTAAACAAGCTAAATTGCTTAAACGACAAGGCATTCTTACTGCGTCACCTCACCGGATTCTGATGGTTCAAAGATCGACCAATATGGCACCTACCTATTTGCCGATCTGGCCACTGACCGTGTTCTACCTCCTTGTGAAACCATGCGACAAAGAAACCTGTGGCCCAACCCCAAAGCGGGATGAGGCGTGGAAAGCACATTCTAAACGCATCATGGATATTCTTGAGAAACACGGTATTGAGTACGCAGATATTACCGACTACCAATTGGTTGCCATAACGGGTAAGCTTGTTCTGGATGAATGTAACACGGAGGGTCTTGTGCTTGCGGCACTTGAGATCCGCGATTGGTTGAACCAAAAGAATGCTGAGGATGGTGCGGTTCAGTATCAATTCAGAATGGGAATTCATACGGATAATGTTGTTGCTGGAATTATTGCTTCGGCCAAAATGTCTTACGGGCTGTATTCTCACGCCAAGCACGTGGCACACAGAATGGCCCGATGCGCTGGAAATGGCAACATCAACCTATCTGAGTACACCTACGCTCACATTCACCACATGGTTGATTGCGAATATTGGGGCGCCATTGATTCTATGGGTGAGATTCATAGGCCTTCGAAGCATATTTTCGACAAGGCACGCAGAAACATACCTCACATCCGTACCGGATGGTTGGGCATGTACTGCATTAAGGGTAAGATCTAAGTCAACCTGTTTAGGCTTCCAAATGCTTCCAGCCCTGCGCTGTCAGTGGAATGATCTGCTCGCCAGCAACCAGATTGTAACCATCGCCTTTATCCGTTATGTGTCCGATAACACGAATGGCGGGATTGTCCTTTATACGTTCGTAATCTTTAAGGTCAACGGTAAAAAGCAACTCGTAATCCTCGCCTCCGTTCAGGGCGGCTACAGTTGTATCGATGTTCAATTCCTCGGCTGCAATGGCAGAGGTATGGTCAATTGGAAGTTTATCTATGTACACACGGCAACCCACGCCACTTTGCGTGCAAATGTGCATGAGGTCAGAACTCAAACCATCAGACACGTCAATCATAGCGGTTGGAACCACTTTTTCCAGTTCGAGAATATCGATGATATCAGCGCGTGGTTCTGGCTTCAGTTGTCGCTCCAACACATAATCGTGTCCAGTTAGATCGGGCTGAATGGCCGGATTATCCTTGAAAATGGCCTTCTCTCTTTCAAGCAATTGCAGACCGAGATAGGCAGCTCCAAGATCTCCCGAAACGCAGATAAGGTCGGTTTCTTTTGTTCCGTTTCTGTAAACGATGTTCTCTTCCGAAGCTTCGCCAATTGCAGTTACACTGATGGTAAGGCCTGATATGGAACTAGTGGTGTCTCCTCCAACAAGATCGACATTGTATTTATCGCAAGCGAGAAGGATTCCAGTATAGAGTTCGTCAATCGCTTCTAATGGAAAGCGGCTCGAAAGCCCCAGCGAAACCGTGATCTGCGTTGGTTTTCCGTTCATGGCGTAGATGTCGGAAAGGTTTACTGCTACCGCCTTGTAACCTAAATGCTTCAGTGGCACATAGCTTAGGTCGAAATGAATTCCCTCCAACAGCAGATCGGTAGAAATGAGTGTTTTCACCTTTCCGGTTCCGAGAACGGCTGCGTCATCGCCAATTCCCTTGACTGTGCTTTTTTGCGTGATTTCTACACTTTGCGCGATGCGATCAATGAGGCCGAATTCGCCCAGATCGCTCAATTCTGTTCTGTCTTTGTCTTCAAGCATGGCGCGAAGGTCGTAAATGGAACGCGATATTCATGGAGTGTGGATGACACCGATCCAAATGAAAAAGGGCGTATTTCCATACGCCCCTTCTCCGTGTCATGTAAGATTGATCACACCTTACCCAATTTCTTGCGCTCGTGTTCTTTCAAGAACGTCTTTCTAAGACGGATGGATTGTGGTGTTACCTCCACATACTCATCTGCCTGAATGTATTCGAGAGCTTCTTCCAACGAGAATTTGATAGCTGGAGCAATTCTGATCTTATCATCAGCACCAGAAGAGCGCATGTTGCTCATCTTCTTGGTTTTGGTGAGGTTCACGATCATATCGCCTGCACGTGTGTTCTCGCCTACTACTTGTCCTTCGTAAATCGGTGTTCCCGGATCAACGAAGAACTTACCTCTATCCTGCAGATTGCTGAGTGTGTATGGAATGGCTTCGCCTGGTTCCATGGAAATAAGCGACCCATTCTGACGTCCTGGAATTGGTCCTTTGTACGGCTCGTAAGCTTTAAATCGGTGGCTCATAATGGCCTCGCCAGCAGTTGCAGTAAGCAATTGATTTCTCAATCCGATGATACCACGCGATGGGATGGTGAATTCGAGCAACATACGATCGCCTTTGGGGCCCATGTTCACAATCTCGCCCTTACGGTTAGTTACCATTTCCACGGCTTTTCCGTGAACTTCTTCTGGTAAGTCGATGGTCAGGTCCTCAACGGGCTCGCACTTTACACCATCAATTTCTTTAATGATAACCTGCGGTTGTCCGATCTGAAGTTCGTAGCCCTCTCTTCTCATTGTTTCTATAAGAACAGACAAGTGCAAAACACCTCGACCGTAAACCTGGAAACTATCTGCCAGATCGGTGGTCTCCATTCGGAGTGCAAGGTTTTTCTCTAGCTCTTTTTCCAAACGCTCTCGTACGTGACGAGACGTAACGAACTTTCCTTCTTTACCGAAGAAGGGTGAATCGTTGATGGTGAAAAGCATACTCATGGTAGGCTCATCAATGCTGATAGGCGTCATTTGTTCTGGATTCTCCACATCGCAGATGGTATCTCCGATCTCAAACCCTTCCAATCCTACCAATGCACAGATCTCTCCGGCCTGAACTTCCTCTACTTTGACCTTACCCATTCCTTCGAACAGATAAAGTTCCTTCAGTTTGCCTTTGGTCATGGAGCCATCGCGCTTGATCATCGCGATCTGCTGCCCAGCTTTAAGTGTTCCTCGGTACAATCTTCCAATAGCAATTCGGCCTGTGTAGGGCGAGTGGTCCATGGAGGTTATCTGCATCTGAGTAGTTCCCTCTGCAACTTTCGGTGGTGGAATGTGCTCAATTACCTGCTCCATCAGATAATCGATGTTGCCGGTTGGTTTAAACGGCTCTGGCCCCATCCAACCTTGCTTTGCCGAACCGAAAACAGTCGGGAAATCGAGCTGATCTTCTGTAGCGCCTAGGTTGAACATCAGATCGAAAACTGCTTCTTGAGCAATATCCGGTGTACAGTTAGGTTTATCTACCTTGTTTACAACAACAATTGGCTTCAAGCCCAATTCAATTGCCTTTTGCAATACGAAACGTGTCTGGGGCATTGGTCCTTCAAAGGCATCAACCAAAAGGAGTACGCCATCTGCCATGTTCAAAACACGCTCTACTTCACCTCCAAAATCGCTGTGACCGGGAGTGTCGATAATGTTGATCTTGGTGTCTTTCCACTGAACGGCAACGTTCTTGGCCAGAATGGTAATTCCGCGTTCGCGTTCCAGATCGTTGCTATCCATTACTAGTTCTCCCATGACCTCGTGGTCTTTGAAAACTTTGGCAGCAGATAGAATTCTGTCAACCAAAGACGTTTTTCCGTGGTCAACGTGGGCAATAATGGCAATATTCCTTAATGATGTCATGTCCTTGAAAATCAGCGCGCAAAAGTACGGTTAAGTTTGTGGCGAAAATTCAATATTCGAATTATGCAAAATCCGTCCCCAATTCAGCGTGGTTTGTTCGTGTGTGGCATTGGTTCTCTGCTTGTAAGCGTGCTTTTTTCGGTCAATGGCTTCCCAGCAGCAGAGTTGTTTGCGGTCATTGGCGGGGTTTTATCGGTAACGCTTTACATTCTTTTTCAGCGTAAAACACTGCATGTTAAGCGCTCGGTAATTATGCGCCACGCCACGTTTGGTCTGTTGATTCTCGGTATTTCGCTGAGATCTTTCGCTGTTTCGGCCGGATCGATCGTTTTTCTGCTTGCGTTCATTGCATTCCTCGTTTGGTTCACGTGGTCGGTATTGGAAGAACTTCCTCCTTCTGAAGACTGATTTAATCTGCATCTTTGCCGCATGAGCGCTGGCAAACTCATCATCTTTTCAGCACCGAGTGGATCCGGAAAAACCACCTTGGTGCATCACCTACTCCGCAAGGCAGAGCCCAAGCTGGCGTTTTCTATTTCGGCCACAAGCCGAGCCAAGCGGCCTAACGAAACAGATGGAAAGGACTACTACTTTCTACCGGCAGACGAATTCCGAATGAGAATTGAGAACGGAGATTTTCTTGAATGGGAAGAGGTTTATCCGGATCAGTACTACGGCACGCTTCGGTCGGAAATTGAACGGATACACGCAGAAGGAATGCACGTTATGTTCGATGTAGATGTGGTTGGCGGCCTCAACATCAAAAAGCAATTCGGTGCTCAGGCACTTGCCGTTTTTGTAAAGCCTCCATCGATCGAGGAGTTGGAAAGACGACTCAGACACAGGTCTACCGAAAGCGAAGAAAGCTTGCAAAAGCGTGTTGGAAAAGCGGCAAAAGAACTGGAATTCGCAGATCAATTCGATGTCATTCTGATAAATGATGACCTAGAGATTGCAAAAAGCGAGGCAGAAAAACTTGTGCGCGATTTCATCAAATGAAAAAGGTAGCATTGTTCTTCGGCTCATTCAACCCAATTCATATTGGGCACATGATCATTGCCAGTTTTGTGGCAGATAATACCGAAGTTGACGAAGTGTGGTTTGTTGTTTCGCCACACAATCCGCTTAAAAGGAAGAAAACCTTACTTGCCGACCATCATCGCTTATCCATGGTAAGGCGTTCCATTGAGAATGATGCCCGTTTTCGCGCCTCAGATATTGAATTTCATCTCGACCAACCTTCTTACACTACGGTAACGTTGGCGCACTTGAAGGAAAAATATCCACAGATGCAGTTCTCTTTATTGATGGGTGGCGACAATCTGGCTTCGCTTCCCAAATGGAAGAACTACGAGACCATTCTGGATAATTACCCGATCATAGTCTACTCCAGGCCCTTGTCTGATATTAGCGAAATGCGAAATGCAGGAAACATCATAGAACTCGATGCGCCAGAAATGCATCTTTCATCCAGTATGATACGAGAGCAAATTGCCAAAGGACATTCGGTACAATACCTTATGCCATTGGAAGCTTGGAGATATTTGGATGAGATGAACTTTTACCGATAATTCCGAAGATGTCTTACATTTAGTTGATCATGGGAGAAAGTGTATCTATAATGACTTGGGGGTTGCCAGCTGTGTCAATCGTCATCCTTCTGTTGGTGTGGTGGTTTCTGAACAGCCGTCTTAACCGTCTGCGACTGAACGACCAACTTGAATTGGAGAAGCTCGAGGCCGAGCGTTTAAAACAGCTCGATCTGGTCAAGTCTGATTTCTTCTCGAATGTTACTCACGAATTCCGCACACCGCTTACATTGATCCTCGGTCACTTAGAGCAGGTTATTCCCAAGATCGAAGATGAACGGGCCAAGAAAGAGCTGATCGTTGTAAAGCGGAACGCCAAATTGTTGGAAAAGCTGATCAACCAATTGTTGGATATAGCTAAAATTGAGGCTGACAGAATGGATCTTGACCTAAGAAAAGGGAACATTGTTCCTTTCTTGAATGAGATCCAACGTTCGTTTGCATCCTTATCGGAACGAAAAGGAGTAGGATTACGCTTCGATATTGATGATGAGGACATTACCATGGATTTCGATCCGGATAAGATCGAACTCATCTTTTACAACCTGTTGTCAAACGCGTTCAAATTCACAGATAAGGGCGAAGTAAGTCTGCGCGTTGGCAAAACCGAAAAAGACGGCCGCAGCTACTGCAAACTTGTTGTTCAAGACACAGGGATCGGGATTGTAGAAGAACAGATCACCAAGGTTTTCGATCGTTTCTACCAGTCGGAGAATTCACGTTGGAGGAAGAATAAAGGAACAGGCATTGGCCTGGCCTTGGTTAAAGACCTGGTAGACCTTCATGAAGGCACTATTGATCTGAAAAGCATTTCTGGAGTTGGAACAGAGATCATTATTCTGCTTCCAATTGAACAACGCGTTCAAAATAATGATGCGCAGATGGAAATTCCTGCGCTAGACGCTGTCGACCCCGACATGGAAGCATCGATAGCGTTTGAGCACGCGCCTCAAACACTTACCGAGGAAGAAATAAACGCACAGAACATTGCGCTGGTAATTGAAGACAATGACGATATCCGGAATTTCCTTCGCTTAACCTTGGAGCCAACGTATCGCGTTTTTGATGCGGTAGATGGAGAAACGGGCATAGAGAAGGCAATGGAGATCATTCCCGATGTGATCATCTGCGATGTGATGATGCCTGGCAAAGATGGTTTCGATGTAACCAAGTTCTTGAAGAAGCAGGAAAAGACCAGTCATGTACCCATCATTCTTCTTACCGCAAAAGCAGGCGTTGAAAATCGTATTGCCGGATTGGAAACCGGTGCCGATGCCTATGTTCCAAAGCCTTTCAGTTCGGAAGAGTTGCATGCTCGCATCAAGAATCTTATTGATGGCAGGAAAAAACTCAAGGAGAAGTACTCTCGCTCTTTGTTGGTAAAGCCAGATGTTGCCGCAGAACCATCCATGGAAGAGAAATTCCTTACGCGTGTTAAGAATGCCGTGGAGCAGCATTTGGACGATGAGAATTTCAGCGTAGAGGAATTGAGCCGGGAAGTAGGTATGAGTCGTGCTCAACTTCATCGGAAACTCATAGCCCTAACAGGCAAAAGCGCCAGCCGATTTGTACGTAACTATCGTTTGGAACACGCTTATCAATTGCTGCAGAACAAGGTTGGCACAGTTTCTGAAATTGCTTACCGTGTTGGCTACAGCAGCCCTGCCTATTTTACCAAGTGTTTTACAGAAGATTTCGGCATCTCGCCAAGTCAGGTAAAAAAGGATTCTTAGCGACCCTTACATATGTTGCATTTCAGAAATGCAACAATTCCGTGCGTGCACTGCAACATTCCTCCATGAAATAGGGGTAACCTTTCGTTCTTGCACTTATGTAACACCATAACTTGAAACGTCTGTCTTAACTCTAGGCACCCGATCGAAAGCCCTCCTTACGCTTCTTGCTGACATTTGACTCAGTCATTCACCTAAATGAAACGGTCATGAAAAAGCAAGAGATGAGTACAGGCACTGAGCCTTCAATGATCACCGCAGGAAAAGATAGCACCTCGCGTATTCTATTAGTAGTTGCGGTCATTCTCTATTCCGCTTCGTTGATCCTGTTGGCCAACTTGGCCTTAGCTAGCGAAAAAGGAAAGATCGGAGCTCTTATAAAGGTGAACAACCAACTGGATGGCGATGCTTTCGAAGCGTTGAATGCCAAGGTTAAATCGTTTGCTGGAAATGTGCTGGCCATAGATATTTCGGAAACGAGCTTCGCTTCTATTGGTTCCGTAAAAGGCATTTGCGCTTCCAACTTGGATCACTCAAGATCCAACGAGCTGGGCTTTGACGCATCTTCCACAAAAGCCAAATACGCTGGCGCAGGTGTTGTTATCGGCATATTGGACAATAATGGTGTGCTGAGCGCTTCTGCTTACGCTGATTTGCAAAAGATGGAGGTCGGCTCTAACGTTGGGTTCATCTCCTACCTATCAGACGATCCTAACTCCACAGTGATCATGCGCAACATCAAAGGCGGGGAAAGCAACCTGATACAGGCCTTGCTGTATATGGAAGAGTACGCCAAAACGGTAGAAAAGCCATTGGTCATTGAATTGAAGGTAGGAGCAGAAGAAATGAGCAACGCACTGTTTGTTCAGGTCTGCCAGAAGTTTGCCGAGGCAGGTGTTCAGTTCTTGGGTTGCGATATATCACGTGGTATTTCAAGCCAAGCGCCAATTCAATTGGCATTCAGCATGTTCAATTCAGAAACCGGACAGATAACAGATCGATCAGACTTCTGGGCAATTCAGGAAGTAAAAGAGCAGAAGATCATGCTTATGGGTTCAGACAAGCAGACCTGTACCATCCACTTCCAAACAGAGTCTGGATATGATAAGATCTATCTTTCCAGCACATCTTCAGACCTTGTAATGGTTACCACCATTTCTGCCGATGGTAGCGTAAACTACTACCACGTTGAAAACAAGGAGACAGCACTTATTCCGCGTAAACTCATCAACGGAACACCTATTCTCGAAGATGGATTGGCAGGCATTTACCCGTACCATTCTAAAGGGATCCTTTACAACGGAGCCGTGTCAAGCAAACAGTTTGTAACCTTAAAACACACAGAGCAACACCTACAATTGAACGCTAACAATGGTATGGCCATGACAATCGGATCACCATCAGACAGAACATTGGCAATGAGTTTAGAGAACGTAAGTTCCAACCTTTGTATTGAGATAAAAGACGAGACTGGCGCCATGGTTTATAGAAACCAACCAGACGAAGACATTCAGAGCATCAGAACCAGAATAGACCTATCTGGCGGTATGGAAGGTCTGTATTTCCTAGACCTGACATCACCCGAATTCCACCAGACCTTCGCACTGCTGATGAATTGAACGAAAAGCCCCGAATTCTCGGGGCTTTTTTGTTAGAAAAACAGATTTTCTATATCAGCATAATAATTAAAGCTACTTTTGACGCTTCAAAATTTATTTAATTACACAATGAAAAAAGGTACAGTAAAGTTCTTTAATGATTCTAAAGGTTTTGGTTTCATTATCGATGATGAGTCAAAAACGGAATACTTCGTTCACGTTTCAGGTCTAATTGACGAGATTCGTGAAGACGATCATGTTGAATTCGAATTGAAAGAAGGAAGAAAAGGTCTTAACGCAGTAAACGTTAAGGTGGTATAATATTTTTGAGTCGATTGCATGAAAAGCCCCGAGCCAATTGCTCGGGGCTTTTTTGTTTCCAACCATCCCAACTACACCCTTTGCACAGTCAAAGGGCGTACCCTGAGCGAAGCGGTCCCTGAGCTTTTGACGAAGGGCGCACCCTGAGGCTCTCGAAGGGTCGAAGGGCGTGCCCTGAGGTACTCGAAGGGCGTACCCTGAGCGCAGTCGAAGGGCGTACCCTGAGGTACTCGAAGGGCGTACCCTGAGGTACTCGAAGGGTACAGCGCGGACCAACGCTATAGGCTTCGAGTACCTCAGCCTACGTCCTACTATGCTTCCTCCGTCAGCATGACTAAAAAACGCCAGCCATAAGGAGTACCCTTATAAGGCATTTTACTTCTTACCGTATTTCAGTTTCTTTTTGGCTTCATCCCAAGGAATGAAATCTTCCTTTTTGGAAGATGCTCTACGCTCATCCAGCACTTGCTTCTGTTCGTAAGTAAGTTCGGGTTCCTGAACAGAACTTCCTGTTTCATCATCCAAAACCTGAATGCCCATTTCGCGCGCCACCTTCAGAAGGAGTTCAACCCGTTCGGGGTCATCACATGCTAGTCGAACTGTTCGTGTCATAGGCTAAAGTTACAACGGATTTCCGCTTATCATTCTTCTCCTTCATTCCACGGGAGGCGTACCCTGAGCGAAGCGGTCCCTGAGGCTCTCGAAGGGTCGAAGGGCGTACCCTGAGGTACTCGAAGGGAACAGACCGGTAAGAGCGCCAGATCGGACGCTGAGAAACTTCGTATGGAAATGAGTAAAAGGATCGGGCCAGAATACACGCAGCAGCTTTTACGGTCTTTTTGCTTCGGTCTATTCTATAAGTAGGTATTTTTCAGCATGAATTTGAACGAGACACTTCCCCATCTTAGTCTTAAGCTGAGAAATGAACTTGAAGCAAAAGCTGAGTTGGTTCAGATACCTGCAGGCCAGGAGATCTTAAGAGAAGGACAGTATGTAAAGGTGATACCACTTGTGTTGGAAGGGTTGATCAAAGTACACACCAAGCACGAAGACAAGGAGTTGCTGTTGTACTACATTAGACCGGCCGAAAGCTGTGCCATGTCGTTTGCAGCAAGCTTTGAGAATGAACCAAGCAAGGTGTTTGCCACTACAGAGGAAGATACCACGGCCTTGCTGATACCTGTGGAACACGCAACCCTGTGGAGAAAGTCTCACCCCGATTTCAATACGCTTTTCTTCAAGCAATTCAATCTTCGGTATTCCGAGTTGTTGGAAACCATCCATCACATCATGTTCAATCGTATGGATCAGCGATTGTACGACCACATCAAAGAAAGAGTTGAGCTTGTTGGTCAAAATCCTCTTAAGATCTCTCACAGACAATTGGCCAATGAACTCGGAACTGCCCGAGAGGTGATAACGAGGGTAATGAAGAAATTGGAGACCGAAAACAAGGTCAGGCAGCACCCCAATGCCATAGAATTGCTGTAGTGGTGACCACGGTCACCACTTTGTACCTGTACCGTTCTTCACCTTTGAGGTAAACAAAGGACAATGAGCAAAGCCATTAAACTGATACTTGTTTGCATAACGTGTCTGTTGCTAATCGGTGGAGCCGTGTTCTTAGTGGAAACGTTCATTAACCTCAAGTAATAAAGTCATGAAAAAGAACATGGGAACAATTGACAGAGTAGCCAGAATAGTCATTGCATTGGTATTCGCTGCTTTGTATTTCACCGGAACGGTAACAGGCACTTTAGGAATCGTGCTTCTTGTATTGGGAGGCGTATTCGTAGCAACAAGCCTTATCAGTTTCTGTCCGCTGTACACGATATTCGGCTTAAGCACATGCCCGAATAAGTGATCGGTAGGAGTCAATGGTTAACAGGAAGGCCGAAGATCTCCCACTGTGGGACGTTCTTCGGCCTTTTCCGATCATTGTTCATACCCATTACGGCCCCACAGGCGGCTCGGGCACCACAAACTCACTCAACTGAAACAACAGTTTGAATTTCTTGCCCGTCTCATAGCTCAATGGCAGCGTAGCAGGCGCGTAATCAATGGCCTCCGCATTCACATTCAGAATACCCGCAGACGAAGGCGGCAGACCGCTCACCTTCAAAGCATACGTACCATCGGCATTGGTAACCGTGCTGAAGACCTCCGTACTGCCATCAGGCGTAGTGTTCACCGAAGCATTTGCAACAGGCGTTCCTGTAACGATATCGGTAACCGTACCTTCGATCATCACCGCATCGGTAGGAATGCTGGTGCCACCTCCTGGCCTGGTTATCATGGCATAGATCTGCGCAAATACAAAGCGCTCGCGTTTAGAAGGCTCACGCTCAAAGATGATCTGCGCAAGCTCAAACATCATCATCAGCTTCTTGTAAATGGCATTGTTGGCCCTGATCTTCGCATCGGTAGCTTCCTGTGCATCCTGCTCGGCATCGGTAAACTTGTCGTAGAGACCTAAAAAGTTGTCAGAAGCAATGGCATACTCGGCAGCAAAGGCGGCAGGCATACCGCCAGCGGTCAGTTCGGCCGTGTTATTGTCCAAAAAGTGCTGACCCGCCACCAACAGCAACTGCGTTTCTGCCCAGTTCTGGTTGGCCGCCTGCGTAAAATGGTCGTAGCCTGCCGATTCTATCTTGGGCTTTTGCAACTCTGGCGGAAAAGCATGTTTGATGTAACTGCGCAGCGACTTCCACTTGTAGATGGCCACTGCATGGGCAACGGTCAATTGAATATGGAAGGTTTCTCCCGCTTCATCGCGCTCCTGAAACCCCGGTAGGTTTACCGCAGCTTCCACCTCTGCTGAAGCAGCCGCACCATAGGCGGCATCATAAAGCGTGTTGAATGCAGTGAAAAAAGAGACATTCTCATTATAAGAATTCCATCCGATGCGGCACACTACATATAGGTCTGCCTGACTGCACGGATACTGGTTTGTTGGCCTAGGATCTGGCATGAGTTCTAAGTTTTAGTTAATAACTGGGCTCAAAGAGCCTTTTCTATCCTAGTACCAGTTTCTCATCCGCATTCAATTTATCCGTCTACAGTTTAAACTCCTTATCAAGGAGCATCTTGCATTTCAATAAGTGGGGGGAGTTAATTCTAAAAACTAAGGAGTCTTAAAATTATTGTGAGTCCTAGAAAAAAATTGTTTAGGCGTAAATAGATTACGGTCAATGCAAATAACCTTGCTTTTCAAGGCAACCCTTGGAAAGTATGTCGTTTATCGATCAGTTCAGCATTCTCAGACCTTTTGGCAGGTTCAGTGACTATTGTCACATAGAGCGTCATGGAAGTGTCATTGTGTCATTTAAAAGACAGATGGCACGATGTGTGATAAGCTGCACGAGATCAACCAAAAAAGACCGCCCACATCTGTGGAACGGTCTTATAAGATCAGGAAGAACGACCCTTGATTGGACCCTCGAGTCGTCATTCCAATTTGAGGCGTCAAAAGTAATTTCTCTTTTCTCCCTCGCAAGTTTTATCGGATTAACAACACGGCAGTCGTTCCAATGCCGATTATTTGGAACACCCTGAAACAAAAGAGATGGGGGAAAATCAACATGTAGTGCCCGATGGTGATGGATGGGCCGTAAAAGGAGTAGGAAACTCCAAAGCAACTCACCGAACAGATACGCAACAACAAGCAATTGACTTTGCTCGTGAAATTGCTCGAAACCAAAAGTCTGAATTGTTTATCCATAGAAAGGATGGCACTATTCGAGATCGTGATAGTCATGGGAATGACCCTAGACATACAAAAGGATAGGGGCATGTCAAGAGAACACGTATCACATTCCGATATTGCCAGCTGGGCCGCTGACAAAGTAAATCTTCCTAAGGATAAGGCAACCACTTACCGAGACCAAGCACGAAGAGTCAGAGAGAAGGTTGAAAAACACCTTTCCGAGCATGAAGACTTTAGTCTTAAGAAAATTTTATTGTCGGGAAGCCTAGCAAAGGGCACCGCGCTGAGGAACTTGAATGACATTGATATGGCATGTTACGTTTCTGGCGTTTCCAACGAAACTGATATTGCTGATTTACTTGAATACATAGCGGAAAGGCTGAGGACGGCATTTCCTAATATGAGCCCAGACCAAGTTAAACCACAGACGTATTCAGTAACCATTTCCTTCAAGGGAACAGGATTAGATGTTGATGTAGTGCCGATTATCTATGATGAAGACCCTGATTGGTACGGAAACCTGGTAAGTCAAGAAGATGGCTCTTTTTTGAAAACCTGTATTCCAAGACACCTTGAGTTCATTCGTAAGAGAAAAAATATTAGTCCAAACCATTTTGCACAGGTCATTAGACTAGCGAAACAATGGAAGAACAATATGAAAGTTGAATATCCTGGTTTCAAGTTTAAGTCTTTTATGATTGAGTTGATATTGGCTAAACTGGCAGACGATGGTGAAGACTTTTCTGATTATCCTGAAGCTCTCCAAAGCTTCTTCACTTACATCGCAAAAACCAATTTAAGAGAGCAGATTGTATTTACTGATTACTATCCATTATCGAAAGTCGGTTCATTCACCGAACCCGTTAGGATAATCGACCCAGTTAACGAGAAGAACAACGCTTCTGTGCTCTATTCAGAAGGACAAGCGGACTTAATCGTGGAAGCTGCTTTGGATGCTGGAGATGCGATAGATGCTGCATTAGCGGCAACCAATAAAGAGAACACGGTTTACTACTGGCAAAAAGTCTTTGGACCATCATTTTCAATTTAATTATCATGAGCAGCTACGCATATACAAACTCCCAAACTTTTACAATTACTCACGCAAAACAGTTAGCAGCAAAAGTTGCGACTGATTTAAAAAGGATTCAAAGGCTCTATAATGGCGGCCCAAATGACGATTGGATTTCACAGTATGAAGAAGAAGTTTCTCAACTTCTAAAATATGGTTATCTCAATACTGTTACCTATGGTTTCAAGAGGAACGATAAATGGATTATTCCGACAATCAAGTATACGGCTGATGAACTTTACGCTGGAAATACAGACGATGATCCAGGAAGGGTACCTGTTGGAGCTGATATCACAGGAGCCTATTTCACATCATTTTTGACGTATAGCTCAAAGTGGTTTGAGCTGACGTATGATGAACGAGAAAAATTCAAAGAGGGTTTGCCATTTAAACGCGGTCATGGGAATGAACCCGCAGCAGACGGGTACTTTTCTAGTGACAAAACCTACAGTTCTGGAGGTAAATCAATTAATCGTTCAACCCTGAAATAAGTAGTGATGGCAGAAGAGAAACCAAAATTTGATGAGCTTTTTGAGAAGATTTACACTTACCCTGACCCTGGCCTGGACGACAGGTTAGGAAGGCTTGTAGGAGTGGACATGCAAAAAGAGCGGTTAAGTAAAATGCTAGGCCTTCTTGTAAACTCTAACGGAATCAACGACTGGGTTAAAAAGTACCATGAAGGAGCTGAAACTGCTTTAAATTATGTTTTAAGCAGACCGCCACTTGTAGTGTTAGAAGGTGATGTTGGCTCAGGTAAGTCTGAATTAGCAACAACTATCGGTGGTTTGGTAGCAAGGCAGGAAAAGATTTCAGTTGAATTGTTTCCACTTAGTCTTTCTACTAGGGGGCAAGGAAGAGTTGGACAGATGACACAACTTATTTCCGCAGCCTTTGACTATACCGTAGCAAGAGCTGAAAAGCTAAAAGGCTCATCAGATAAAGTTCATGGGGCTGTGATTCTACTTGTTGATGAAGCTGATGCACTAACTCAGTCTAGAGAAAGCGCTCAAATGCACCATGAGGATAGAGCTGGAGTTAACGCGTTCATAAGGGGAATCGACCGTATTGCGAATGGGAAGCTTCCCGCAGCTGTAATCATGTGTACGAATAGACTTAGTGCACTTGACCCAGCGGTTAAGAGGAGGGCAGCTGATATTTTGAAATTCGGTCGGCCAGATTCGGATCAGCGAAAAGCACTATTAGAAACCAGTCTAATTGAATTAGGCTTAAGTAGAGACAACATTAACGAAGTTATTGAAGCTACAGGGCCGAATGATGGCCGAGATTATGGCTTTACGTATTCGGATTTAACCCAAAGGTTATTACCCTCAATAATATTGGATGCCTATCCTGACCAAGCGGTAACGGGCATTCGAGCAATAGAAATTGCAAATCAAATAAACCCTACACCACCGTTTCAAGACTCAAGTAATGGCTAATTCTGTTGACTTAAACGAATTGTTTGCTGGCCTCCAAAACCAAATGGAGGCTCAACTAAACACAAACCGATCCACCATATCCCATCCAGGGACTAAAGGTGATTCATTAGAAAATGTTTGGATAGAATGGTTACGGGAATACCTTCCGAACAGATATTGTGTTGACAAGGCGATTGTTGTGGATTGCGAAGGCCAATTAAGTGATCAAATGGACTTGGTCATTTATGATCAGCAGTATACCCCATTTGTGTTTAGTCAAAATGGAGTGAAGTACATACCTGCTGAAGGTGTTTATGCGGTATTTGAGGTTAAGCCTGACCTTGAAGGAAGTGTAACTGTAAGAAAGGAAAGCATTTCCTACATCGAGTACGCTGGTAGAAAAGTTGAAAGTGTTCGAAAACTAAAACGCACATCAACCTTCATCGTTGATAGAGGAGATCCAAAAGCCGCTCGACCATTGACCAAAATTATCGGAGGTATATTGACTAGCGTTAACTCCTACGCCAAATCAGAAACCATTGAAAATCATTTGAAGGGGCTTAGCGGATTGAAATCTATTGACATGGGGTGTATAGTTGAACATGGTGGGTTTTATATTGAGTATACGGGAAAGGAAGATTTAGCAATTACTGATTTGAACGATAGAATTACTGACTATTACAATAAGCGTTCGTACGTAAAACTCGTCATGAACGACCGAGATAAATCGTTGATTGCGTTCTTTCTACAACTTTCACGTTATCTGCAGCAATCAATTGGAACTGTGGCTGCTATCGACTTTGAAGCGTATGCAGATAAGATTGGGGTTACGATTGACAAGGAGATTTAGATTTCCCCGCTCGAACGCGTCTATGACGCGTTCGTTAGCAATTCAAGCAAACAAGCCTCTACTAGCTGAGGCTGCCACAGTTGCCAGAGTACACTGTACACACTCAAAACTCTGAGCTCGCTGCAGAATGCCGTGGCTGAACGCCCCTGAAAGCAGTTCTGGATGAATGGTGATGTCGAAACGCATTTGCCTGCAAAGCTTATGCATTGGGTAATGCACGAACTTCTAAACCATCTGATTAGTTAGTAATATTGATTCTTACAAATCAGAACAATGACAGTTGATCAATCGGTAAAACTTCACGCTTACTACTACTTCTATGGACTTGGGCTTAATGTGACCGCAATCAAAAACGAATGGACTGATTACAACAAAGAGAGAGGAGACAAGCTAAAGTCGCCTTATTGTAAACCTGTTCTAAACCATTGGCCTGTAATTGATGTAGATAATTTTAATGATAGTAAGCTTGCGTTCAATAGTTTGGATTGGGATAATTCTGTGGGAGTTGGATTAATGTTGGGTAGGATTGATGCTATTGACTTTGATGGATGTATAAGTTTTGAATTAATAGTTGAAGTTCTTAAAACGCTTAACCTACCAGCTGATTATGAATGGTTAGTTCGGTCTGGAAGTGGAAAGGGTTATCATATTCTTTTTAATGCTGAGAACGATATTATATGTAGCCATTGGAATGCAACTTACTTTCCTAATCAGGATTACATAGACAGATTTGAGAGGTTTGAGTTAAGAGTATGGGATCATTTGGTGTTACCACCGTCATTACACAAAAGTGGTAGAAGGTATGAGTTTTGTAGTGGTCGGTTGCCATCGACTCTTCCTGTTGAAATTGCGAGACAGTCCTTATTAGATTTCGTGCATAAGTTCAGTGATCAAAAAGTACAATTTGTGGACATGAGCACGGCTGGAGTCGGTATTAGGGCAAGTACTGCCACACATCCGCAAACATTGGTGATTGACGTTGAAACAAATGGTTTGCCTATTGACAGAGAGGGGGATATTGATGATTTAGATAATTGGCCACGAGTATTGCAAGTCGCTTGGGTTGTGCTCAATGCCAACGGCTCGGTTTCTCAAAAACGTATGTATTTCATAAATCATGTGGATTTGAACATCAACGAAGATGTGTGTAACCTAACATCAATTGATGACCTTGTATTGAAAAATCATGGAGTTCCTATTGAATTCGCTCTCCGTCAATTAAACGAAGATGCGATTGGCAGTTCAAGAATTGTGGCGCACAATCTGGACTTTGATATGAAGGTAATTAGTGCAGAATTCAACCGGCTTTCAATTAATAATGATTTAGAGCGGAAAAAGAAATTTTGCACAATGAAGGAGTCGGTTGATTTGTGTCGTATTCCAAGCTCTTATGGCTATAAATTCCCAAAACTTGAAGAGTTGTACTATCACCTGTTCAATAATTCGATTAAACAAAATCACCGCGCGGATGCTGATGTAACGATGACGGCCAAGTGTTACATGCGCATGAATGACATTGAAATACCTGTCAGAATGCTGGACCCTAACGATGACCAGATTCTTGATTCTGACGATGATCTGCCTTTCTAGTAATCGATAAATCGCGCCAGCGTGGTTACGGAACTACTGAAATGAAACTGTATTAATCATTTGCCGATTAACCATTGCCAAAGCATGGTGATTTCTTCCATCCTAACGGCAAAGAGATAGGAGATTATTGAGGTCGGAACTGCACCTAAATACCACTTCCAATGTTTTTGAACATGGGTATCACCAAACATCGCTTTTAATTTAGTTCGTTGTAAAAAGGTGAGGTTCGAGTAAACTGACCATTGTTGTTTATCCCCGTACTTGAAAATAGTATTGAATCTACCTGTAGAAAGGGTTTGAATATGTTGACCAATCTCATACTCAAACTTGTACGCATCACCAGTTAAAAACCTGTTGTCTTTGTCTAAAGGAATAATGTGTTTATCTGTCACAATTGCATTTATGGTTACGCCCTTATCAGGAACAAACAAATTGGCATTAATTTTCATTTAGAGCAGATTTCTTCTGGGATTAATGCGATTCGATCGTGAACATCCAATTCTAACGGGGTTATTCAACATCATCCAAATCATCCAGTTCAACCGAATCGTCCAAAGGGTTCAGACGAGTGGATATTGATGAACGATCGGTGTTCGCTGTATTGGAATTGAAGTTGCCTTTGGCGTAATTTTCAGTAGGTTTTCCTGTAACCTGAGCAAATGCTTCATGGAACGACATTCCGGTCTTGGTCAATTCAGAAACCTTGTGTCCCACCCTTTCGTACTCAAACTGGGTTTTGGTGTTGGTCAGATTGTTGCAGAACTGAATGCGCTTGATGGTGCCATTTTCGATACCCACCCGCAGCCCTGTGGTGCTATTCTCTCCTAAAGACTTGGCTCTTCTCGGAAATTCACCCTTGTTGAAAAGAACCACAGGGCAACCAATATCGCAGAATAGACACTGGTCGTAATCCACGCTCACAATAGGTGTCTGTTTCAGTCTTGGTTTTATCCAATGTAAAAACGTTGATCTGTCAGATGCAATGGTTTCAAGAGCGTCATCCTGAACATCAAACTTGCCAGTATCGCTAAGTATCTGTTCAAGTTTCTGAAAGTCAACGGTTTTGAAGGCATCTACAAAGCTTTCTAAAAGCTCTTGTTCGGATAAAGCACAGGTTTTCTTCATTCTTACTCGGGTTGGTGATGCAATCTATCTATTCTATTTCACAAATTCCCATGTGCCTTCGTGTTGTCCTGATAGCTCCCCGCTCGGGCGCGTCCAATGTCAATAAGTTAAGAAGGTTTGAGATTGCTTCGTACCTCGCAATGACGCTCCGAGAACCGTCATTGCGAGCGAGGAACGAGCGTGGCAATCTCCTTGCTAGGTGTTTGTGCCTTAACTTGATGACATTGAGCTAAGGCTGCCACAGTTCATTGAACAGTCCTCTGTACACACGAACCCCCTCATTTCCCGTCATAAAGTCCGCGTGTCAATCCATAAGTTGTTCCGTTCCTTCTGGGCTTCGTTCGTGCCGGCACATGTGTGCCTCGTGTCGCCTCATAGGCGGCTCGTGTCAAGCAATAATTCCCTCTTAAGGCGTCCTATTCGCCTCGTGTCGGCTCATATCCTGTTCGTGGCAGCCAATACGCTATCCGTGTCCACTCTTATAGAGTTCATGTGGTCTCATATTTCCCTCGTGCCGCGTCATATTCGCCTCGTTTCCTGTCATAAAGTCCTCGTGTCAACCACCACCTTACCACGTTCCCGTCATTGCGAGCGAGGCGTTCCCTGAGGTACTCGAAGGGAGAGCGTGGCAATCTCCTGAGGTACTCGAAGGGAGAGCGTGCCAAACTCACGCAGCCCCCAAACAGATTGCTTCAGTCATACTTCCTTCGCAATGACGTTACCAACCTGACACGTCCTTACGCCTCTTAGGCAGTAATGCCCGCCAGAATAGACTCGAACATGGCCTTACCGTCCAAGTTGCCTAGGTTGGCATCTGCGGCACGCTCTGGGTGTGGCATCATGCCAAATACATTTCTGCCCTTGTTGGTTACACCCGCAATGTTGTCTGTAGCGCCATTCGGGTTAGAGGCTTCGTCCAAGGTTCCGTCCTTATCGCAATAGCGGAAAAGCACTTGCTTGTTGGCCTCTAGCTCTGCCAAGGTAGCGGCATCGGCATAGAACCTTCCCTCACCATGCGCAATAGGAATTTTAAGTGCCGAACCCGGCTTTATCCGATTGGTTACCAAAGAATCGTCAGTCTCGCAACGGATATACACGTTCTTGCAGATGAATTTCTGGTTGTTGTTGTGCAAAAGCGCTCCGGGCAGTAGTCCTGCCTCGCACAATACCTGAAAACCGTTGCATACACCGAACACATAGCCACCGTTGTTGGCAAATTCGATCACTTCTTTCATAATGGGCGAGAAACGGGCTATGGCTCCCGAGCGTAGGTAATCTCCAAAGGAGAAACCACCCGGTAGCACCACAAAATCCACACCCTGTAGGTCGTGGTCCTTATGCCAAAGTTCTACCACTTCCTGTTTCATGATGTTCCGCAGAACATAGATCATATCCTGATCGCAGTTAGAACCAGGGAAAACAACAACACCGAATTTCATAGCCAATATCTTTGTGGGCAAAATTAGGCGTTTCGTTTCCTTGTTCCCGTCTACAGAAAGGTATTTTTGAATCGTTTTAAACAGTCGATGGTCCACAGACCATAGTCGACAGAATTCATTCACCACTGTGGGCTGTGGACCATGGACTGAACGCTATCAAAAAATGGATAGAAGAGAAGCACTACGCAGAGCAATGATAGGAGGAGCCGGATTGGCATTGGCGCCTTACGCATCTGGGTTCTCCTTACCCGAAGGACTCGACTTCAGCGCTGCCGACTTCGGAGAAGATTTTCTGTGGGGCGTGGCCACGGCCGCCTACCAGATAGAGGGCGCGTGGAATGAGGACGGCAAAGGCCCCAACATCTGGGACACCTTCTCGCACAAGAAAGGCAACATACATAAGAACCAGAACGGAGATGTAAGCTGCGATTTCTACCACAATTACGCTTCCGACATTGGTCTGGTAAAGCAGATGAACATGGATGTGTTCCGATTCTCTACCTCTTGGTCGCGCGTGCTTCCCAACGGAATCGGACAGGTGAACCAGAAAGGCTTGGATTTCTACCATCGGGTTATTGATTCTTGCTTGGAGCAAGGCGTGCAGCCTTGGATAACCCTTTACCACTGGGACCTGCCACAGGCCCTGGAAGACAAGGGCGGATGGCAGAACCGTGACGTTACCAACTGGTTTGAAGAATACGCCAACCTGATTACCAGAACCTATGGCGATAAGGTGAAGAACTGGATGGTGATGAACGAGCAGGCCTCATTCACCATTGTGGGTTACATGCTTGGCATGCATGCCCCGGGCAAAATGTGGCCAAAGAATTTCCTTCCAACCTGCCACCACTCTACCCTTTGTCAGGCCGATGGCGGAAGAATAATCCGCGCCAATGTGCCGGGGGCAAATGTTGGTACCACCTTCAGCTGTTCGCCTGTTGAGCCTGTGAACGACAGCAAACGGCACGATACCACCACCAAGCGTTTTGATGCGCTGGTGAACCGACTGTACATAGAACCGCCTCAAGGTTTGGGTTACCCGATGGAAGACCTGCCCATGCTTCGCAAAATGGAGAAGTACATTATGGATGGAGACATGAAACGGGTTGAATTTGACTTCGATTTCTATGGCCTTCAGAACTACTCGCGTATGGTAACCAAGGCCAACGGCATTGTTCCGTGGATGGCCGGAACGCCCATTGCCCCAAAGAACCTGAAGCCACGGCCAGAGATAACGGAAATGAAGTGGGAGGTTCATCCCGAAGGCATCTACAAAATGCTGAAGTACTTCGATAAGTATGAGAAGATAGATAAGATCATCGTTACCGAGAACGGAAGCGCTTTTCCGGATGTGGTGGAAGGCGACCACGTTCATGACCATCAGCGCAAGAAATTCTATCAGGACTATCTCCGCAATGTGCTTCGTGCCAAGCGCGAAGGCGTGAATGTGCAAGGTTACTATTGCTGGACCCTGATGGACAACTTTGAGTGGGCCGAAGGATACCATCCTCGCTTTGGTCTCGTTCACATCGATTTCGAAACACAGAAAAGAACCGTGAAAGACTCTGGTCTTTGGTTCAAGGAATTCCTCGCTGGTCGATAAAACGGAACTTATCCCGAAAACCTGCGTATTCGCGTATAGCGGGCAACCAGCCTGTGGTTGATGATATTGGGAAGAACTGTACGATTGGCCTTCTTTTTTCTGTGTTTGCTCGGAGTTCATAGCAACTCCTTTGGGCAACGCTATGATCTTGTGATCCATGCCACGGAAACAGGTCTTGCGGGCAATCAGGTAAACGATATAACACAGGATTCTCTAGGCATTCTTTGGGTCGCTACAGACCAAGGCATCAGTCAGTTCGATGGAATTGTATTCAAGAACTACACCATCAGGCATGGTTTAGCAGAAAGTTTTTGCAGCGCTGTGCTCTGCGATGCGCAAGGCCGTACTTGGGTCGGGCATCAGGCGGGTGGTGTCTCCGTCATCATGCGCGATACGGTTATCCGTTACACAGAAGAGTCTGGCTTGGCCAATAATGAGGTGCACGATATTATTCAAACAGCCAATGGAGACATTTGGGTGGCCACCTTCGGTGGGGTTTCCGTTTATAACGGATCTGAATGGCAATCCATTACCACAGACGATGGACTTACGTTCAATAACATTCAGGCATTGGCCCAATTTGACGATGGCAGTGTTTGGGCGGGTAGCTACGGAGCGGGAATAAACGTCATTAACAACGGGCAGGTTGGTCACCTGCACATGGGAAACGGTCTGGTGAACAACTACGTTACCAGTCTGGTTGCTCACGATGGGAACATGCTTATTGGAACCCTGGGAGGTATGTCTAACTGGGATGGCCGCCAATTCACTTCCGATTTTAAGACCATTGGGCTATTCACCAACCAGATAAACGGGATGGTGGTAGACGACCAGCATCGCATTTGGCTTGGTACCTTCAATGGTGCAGTTCGTATGTCGGAAGAGCAGCGGCTCACTATTTCCGAGGTCAATGGTTTACCGCAGAACGAGGTTCTGGACGTTTTCTGCGATAGTGAATCGAACGTATGGTTAGGAACACGATTCGGTCTTGTCCGTGTCCGTAATCTGGCGTTCTCTCATTTTGGCTCAACGGAAGAATTGGACATCTATCCGAGCAGCCTTTTTGCCGATAGCAAAGGGAATCTTTGGGCAGGCAACGAAGCTGGGGGCGTGCTTGAATTTGATGGCGATCAGTTTGTATTGGCATTTGAAGACCCAGATATCAACGATCATCAAATAAGCTCCATAGCAGAAGATGATCTTGGAAACCTCTGGTTCGGAACCATGGATTTCGGTGGATTATTTCAATACGATGGAAAACGATTCTTCATCTATTCCGATGAATTCGGTCTTGCGGATAACTACATCAACTGCCTTGTGGCCGATGAGGACGGACTTCTTTACATCGGTACGCCCAATGGGCTGAGCACCTTCGATGGTGCAAGCTTCGAGGTGGTTTACATCTCAGACGATTTTGCCACCAACCACATCACCGCTCTTGAGGTAATGAGCGATGGCAGCGTGCTTATTGGTTCGAAGAACGGAGCGGTCAATCGTTTTGTCAATGGAGAAGTGAAAGCCGTTGAAAGTATCACTACAAACTCTTGGATTACCGATTTCTGCGAATACTCTAACGGCATCTGTGTAGCCACAAGAGAAGATGGTATTTGGGTCAATATAGATGCTTCTACCATTCATCTTACCGAAGAACACGGCTTGCCAACAGCGGGTGCTCAATTGGTATTCCAAAGTGGTAACCGATTATATGTTGGCGGATCTCAAGGCATTGTGCAGTTCAAATTGAATGCCGACACCATTCTGCATAAGCAGTTCTCGCAATCAGAAGGTTTTTTGGGCGGGGCAAGCAAACAAGCGGCCGTAACCAGTTATGAGGGAGCTCATTTCATAGGAACAGAAAAAGGCATTACGCGCTTCCATCCTGCAGAATTGAACATCAATAACCATCAGCCACAAACACAACTTACAGAACTTCAGTTGTCATACCAATCGGTAGACTGGAAAGCCATGGGCTTTGAGATGGATGAATTTGGTTTCCCGAAAAATCTGGTTCTCGACTATACAGACAACAATCTTCGTTTCTACTTCCGTGGAGTAAATCAACACGACCCAACAGGTGTACGCTACAAATGGAAATTGGTGGGTCTTGAAAAAGAATGGACTCCTTTAAGCCCACAAGCAGAGGCAAACTACCCGGGTCTGGCACCGGGCAATTACACCTTTCAACTCATTGCCTGCAATGAGAATGGTTTCTGTAATGCCAAGGAAACAGAATTCTCTTTCAGTATTAAACCGCCTTTCTGGCAAGCGCTTTGGTTCCATATTTCGGTTTCGATCCTAGTTGTGGCGCTCACTTTCTTCCTCATTAAACGAAGAGAACGTATCCTCATTAAGGAGAAGCACATTCTGGAATCGACCGTGCAGGAACGCACCAAACAACTTCGCGAACAGAAGGAGATCGTAGAAAAACAGAACGCTCACATTACAGAAAGTATCGAGTACGCCAGCAACATTCAGCGGGCCATTTTGCCTTCGGCAGTGGAAATGAAACGCGCTTTCAAAGATCATTTCGTGTTCTACAGACCGAAAGACACCGTGGGAGGCGATTTCTACTGGGTCTATTCAAAGGGCGATATCTCGTGGGCAGCGGCCGTAGATTGCACTGGGCATGGCGTTGCAGGAGCATTCATGAGCATGATCGGTTCCGACCTTCTCAATCAGATCATTATAGAGAAGCAACTTAACGACCCGGCCAAAGTTCTTGACGAAATGGACAAGGGTATAAAACTGGCATTTGCACAAAGCGCCAAGGAATTTGAAAGCGACCAAGGAATGGACGTATCGCTTATTCGCTTGGATCGGAAGAAAAACATCCTTGAATTTGCTGGAGCTCAAAGACCGCTTTACACCATGCACAATGGTGAGATACGCGAGTTGGAAGGCAACCGCTTATCCATTAGTTGCGCTGTGCAGCGTAATGCCGAACCTTTCACTAAGCACACCATTGAAGCTAAGGACGGAATGGTACTTTATCTTTTTTCCGATGGTGTAGTAGATCAGTTCGGTGGCGAGCGCGGAAAGAAATTCATGATCCGCAGAATGCGTGAGTTCATTTCAACAAACGGCAGTATGCCTATACAGGAACAGGGGAATAAGTTTGTTGAAACATTTGACGGTTGGAAAGGAACTGAGTATGATCAAGTAGATGACGTTATGCTTCTAACCATTCAACTGTAATTTTAGGCGTAGATTCGTGTCTATGCCAAGGCTGATCCCATATCTTCTTATCGGTATTCTTGTAGCTACCACTACCAGAGAATCAATTGCTCAGCAAGCGCAGGTAGATAGCCTGAAACGACTGCTGGAGACCCGCTATGTAAAAAACGACAGCCTACGAGTTAACGCCCTTGTGCAAGCGGCCGAATACCTTTTACGAATCGACCCGAACGAATCTCTTGAACTGAGTAAAGAAGCGCTTCGCCTGAGCATTACCACGAGTTACCAAGATCGCATCAGTCTTATTTACAACAACACAGGTACGGCCAATAGAATAAAAGGTGAGTACGGAAAGGCCCTGACCTTCCACAATAAAGCGTTAGAGAACGACCGAAAACTCAAGAACCGAAAAGACGAAGCGCTCTCGCTGAACAACATCGGTAATGTTTACCTCAAACAGGGAAAGTATGCAGATGCCATCTCTAATTACGAACGCTCGTTAGAGATAAGACAGGACATAAACGATCCGGATGGAGTGGCCAGTTCTTTGAACAATCTTGGCCTGGTTTACCGAAGTCAAGGAGACCTGAACCGTGCGTTGGTCTACTACCAGAACGCTTTTAAAATATTCGAGCAGATTGACGATAAGATCGGATTGGCCAATACCCTCAATAACATAGGAATTGTGCACCGGAGCAACCGGAATCAAGAACGGGCATTGGAGAGTTTTCTTCAAGCGCTCGAACTTTTCACCAAAGCGGGAAACAAGGTTGGCGAAGCAAATACACTCAACAACATTGGCAACATTTACTACCAACAACAAAAATTCGATCAGGCCCTAGAGTTCTACCAGAACTCGTTAAAGCTAAGCGAAGAGGTCGGAGACAAGAGCTCGGCCGCAGGGAAATACTCCAATATTGGAGGCGTTTATCTAATGCTTGGCGATAGTGTAAAAGCCTTGGCCAATACAGAAAAGGCATTGGTTCTGCAAAAACAGATCGGTGACGATAAAGGACAGATAAGTACACTCAATAACCTTGGCGCCTATTTCATGGAAGCCAAAGAATACGACAAGAGCTTGAGCTACTTTTTGGCTGCTGAACAGGCTGAAAAGAGAATTGGCGACCACAGCTACAATAGCATCACTCTTACTTCAATAGGCGAGATCTATCAGGCCAAAAAACAACCTCAGCTCGGGCTCAATTACTTATTGCGTGCGCTTCGCGAAGCAAAAAAATATGGAAGCACCGAAGATCAGATAAGCGTTTACGAAAAGCTTGCTGCAACGCATGCCGACCTCGGTGATTTTAAACTGTCTTACGACTATCAGCAATTGGCCAAATCTGTCCGCGACAGCTTAGACCGCGTAGTAAGCTCTCGCGAATTGGCCGAAATGCAGATCCGATTCGAGACCGAACAGAAACAGCGCGAAATTGAACTGCTGAGTAAGGAGAAAGAAGTGCAGGATCTGAAGATCACCAAGCAGATCACTGTGCGCAACATGATCATTGCAGTAACCATTCTTGCGCTGCTTATGTTGGTTCTGATCTATGCCCGTTACCGCACAAAGCAAAAAGCCAATGAAGAATTGGGCCGAAAGAACCGCGAAATAGAGCAGCAGAAACGCACGGTAGAAGAGAAGAATTCGGAGATAACCTCAAGCATTCAGTATGCAAAAAGGATACAGGACGCCATTATGCCATCGTTGGAGGAGATACGCGCTGCCATTCCGAACAGCTTTGTTTACTACCGACCGAAGGAAATTGTAAGTGGCGATTTCTACTGGTATGGGAAAAATGCCGATCAGGTGTTCATAGCGGCTGTAGATTGCACAGGTCATGGTGTTCCGGGTGCTTTTATGAGCATGATAGGCAATGATCACCTGAACCAAATTGTGAACGTTGAAAAACGCACAAAACCAGATGAGATTCTGAACAGGCTGCACCACGAGATTCAGGTAACGCTGAAACAGAAGCATGGCGTTACAGAAAACCATGATGGGATGGATATCGCTTTGTGCGCTATCGACCAAAAACAGAATCGGATGCTATTCTCGTCTGCAAACAGGTATCTGTATCACGTAAGAAATGGTGAACTGAGCGAGATAAAAGGCGATCATTTCAATATAGGCGGCATCATGCACGAAGATGTCCGCCATTATAATCTATACGAGATTGAGTTGAAGAAGGACGATGTCTTCTACATTTTCTCAGACGGAATCAGCGACCAATTCGGTGGCGATGCTTCCAAGAAATTCGGCTACAAACGATTGAAGAATCTGCTCCTAGAAATCCATCTCAAACCAATGGATGATCAGAAGATGATCTTCGAAAACTCCTTAATGGACTGGATGGGCGACAACGATCAAATAGACGACTTCCTACTTATCGGCATTCGCATTTGATGGTTTTAACGTGAGCATTTTCCGCTCAATGTAGATGTAGAAATTCTTGTAGGCCTCAGACTCCACGTCCCATTCAAATCGTTGTTGAAGCAGGTTGAGATAATGCGTCATTTCGGTAACATTCACAGCATTGTTCAGCTTAAGAACCGCATCACCAAAATCGGATGCGTTGCCTTTGAATAGTCCGCGGATAATTCCAAACTTCTCATTCAACGGAATCCCAGAACGAAGGTCTTCCAGCGGCTTTCTGTTCAACTGACCACCTAACGTATTCTGATCGGCCGTTTCCATTCGAGCTTCTTCTGTACCGATCAACGGTTTTTTGCTGGCAACGGGCTCCGCAGTTGGCACAACTTTCGGCTCCTTGGCAGCTTTCTCCGCAACCGGTTCCACCACAACTTCTTCTATAGCAGCTTCTTTCGTAACAACTGGCAATTCTACTACCGGTTCTTCCTTCTTAACAGGAACTTCTACTACTGGCTCTACCACTGGCCTTGCTACTGCAGCGGGCTCGGCCATTTTAGGCGATTCTTTGATAACTGGCTCTGCTTTGGCTTCCGGTACCTTGATCGACTTAACATCGATCGCTGTGGCCTTAACCGAATCATACAGGTTTCTAAGGTCTGCCAAGAGCGCATCTTTCGCTAGTTCGGAAGGCGCGTTTTCCAGCTCCTCTACTCTATTCAAGATCTTGTTCAATCGCTCTCGTATCTCGCTCATTTGTTGGGGAAATTTTGGGTTTGGGCTATAACGCTTTTCTTAGATTTGTATTGCAAGCTGTGTGCTTCAAATGTATGGATGAAATGCAGACGCCTACGTTAATTTCAGGTAAGTAATTGACACCCTAACGTTAATGTCTGCACGCATAGAGGCACTAATTTGGTGAATACGATCAGCAAAGAATGTTCTTAGAGAATTCGCGAGGTAAGGCAGTTAAGAAGGGTTGGATAGAGGTTATCTGCGGTTCGATGTTCTCTGGAAAAACGGAAGAATTGATCAGGCGGATGAAACGCGCCCAATTTGCCAAGCAGAAGGTTGAAATATTCAAGCCTACTGTTGATACGCGCTACGATGAGAACGAAGTTGTTTCGCACGATTCCAACGCCATTCACTCAACACCTGTTCCCAACTCAAGCAATATCCTGATTCTGGCAGATGATGTGGATGTGGTGGGAATTGATGAAGCCCAGTTTTTCGACATGGGATTGGTTGATGTGTGCAACCAATTGGCAAATCGCGGAATCCGCGTGATCATTGCAGGATTGGACATGGATTACCGTGGCAAGCCTTTCGGTCCTATTCCCAACCTCCTGGCCACAGCAGAATATGTAACAAAGGTTCATGCCATTTGCATGCATTGTGGCGAGTTGGCCAATCATTCGCACCGTTTCCTGCAAGAGGATGGATTGGTGGTTCTTGGCGAGAAAGAAAGCTACGAACCGCTTTGTCGAAGTTGCTATCAGAAAGCACAACAGAGGCCCAAACAATCGCCAACCCCTACTCAAGAGGGCAACTAAATGGGCGAGTTGGAAACATTGCAAGGCATTGCCTCGGTGTTAGAGGTGTCATGTCCGTTTGAGTTCCAAGATGTTCTTATCAAGGAATTGGCCATAGACAGTAGGAAGGTTGTTTTACCTGCACAATCGTTATTCTTTGCCATAAAAGGCGATAGGCACGATGGGCACAATTTCATCCCTCAACTTTACGAAAATGGCGTTCGCGCATTCGTTGTAAAAGTCGACTATTTGGCCCCTGGTCAACTGGACGATGCCTTCTTTATCCGCACAGAAAGTCCCCTAGCTGCGCTGCAAATAGTAGCTGCATCCAAAAGGGCACAATTCAATTATCCACTTATAGCAATTACGGGTAGCAACGGAAAAACCATAGTAAAAGAATGGCTATATCAGCTGCTTGATCCGAGCTACAATATTATACGTAGTCCTAAGAGTTACAATTCTCAGGTTGGTGTTCCTTTGTCTGTTTGGAAGATGAATTACGACAACGATCTAGCCATCATTGAGGCCGGAATTTCCATGCCAGGCGAAATGGTCAAGTTAGAACGAATTATTCGGCCAACCATCGGTATTTTCACCAATCTGGGTCAAGCACACGATGAGAATTTCACCGACTCTAACCAGAAAGCAAGAGAGAAACTCGATCTATTTCAGAATGTAGAAACGCTTATTTACTGCAAGGATTACCTCATTATTCAGGAAGAGCTAGAGCAATACCCGTTTGCATCAAACCCAAAGCTTTTTGCTTGGAGCAGGCGCTCTGCTTCCGACCTTCAGATAGGCCGTGTAGAGAAGAAAGATGGTTCTACCGAAATTCAAGGCATCTATCAACACAACTTCATTAAAATAAGAATACCGTTCAGCGATGAGGCTTCCATTGAGAATGCCATTCACTGTTGGGCCGCTTTACTGCTACTCGGTTTGGATAATGAAACGATTGCCACAAGAATGGAGCAACTTGCACCAGTGGCCATGCGGCTGGAACTGAAGCAAGGCGTTAACAACTGCTCGGTTATCAACGATTCGTACAATTCCGACCTCCAATCCATTTCAATTGCATTGGATTTTCTACAGCAGCAGCATCAACATCCTATTAGAACACTCATACTTTCAGACATCCTCCAGACCGGAAGACCAGATGAGGAATTGTATGCGGAAGTAGCACAGATAATCAAGGATAAGAAAGTGGATCGACTGATCGGCATCGGGAAACACATTTCCGGTCAGGCAGCGCTCTTTGCCGCAGAAACTGAATTCTTCCATTCCACGGCAGATTTTCTTTCGGCCTATAGCCACGATTGGTTTTACAACGAGACCATACTACTGAAAGGCGCTCGCAGTTTCGGATTCGAAGCAATCAACAGCATTCTGCAGCACAAGACCCACCATACCGTGCTAGAGATCGATCTAGGAGCGATGGTTCATAACCTCAACCTCATTCGATCATTGCTAAAACCGAACACCAAACTTATGGCCATGGTAAAGGCTTTTGGCTATGGAAGCGGGAGTTTCGAAATTGCCAATGTGCTACAATTCCATCATGTTGGATACTTGGCCGTTGCGTATGCAGATGAAGGAATTGAATTACGAAAAGCAGGCATCTCGTTGCCCATCATGGTTATTAGTCCTGAAGAACAAAGCTTTGACGCCATGATCCAATATGGATTAGAGCCTGAGATATTCAGCGTGCGCTCTTTGCAACTGCTTGAGAATGCCATTGCAAGAAAAGGAACGTTAGACTCTCCGCTCAAAATCCATATCAAGTTGAACACGGGCATGAACCGTTTGGGCTTTGCAGAACGAGAACTGAATCAACTTATCGTTCGAGTAAAGAACAACAAGCAGTTGCATGTTGCTTCGGTCTTTTCGCACTTGGCGGCCAGCGAAAACCCAGAAGAGGACGACTTTACAAGAAAACAAATTGCACTTTTTGAAAAGATGAGCTCCGAATTGACCGCTCATTTTCAATACTCAATAACCAGACATATCTGTAATTCATTCGGCATTATCCGTTTTCCAGAAGCGCAATTCGATATGGTACGACTTGGTATTGGGCTTTATGGCGTGGCACCGGAAAGTCCCGTAACCAACAGGTTGAGAAACGTAAGCACACTGCGGACAACCATTACGCAGCTTCACGAATTACGTGATGGAGACACCATCGGCTACGGAAGGATTGAAAAAGTTGTGGGCGAAATGCGATCAGCTACACTTCCTATAGGTTATGCAGATGGACTGAACCGCAAGAACGGAAACAGACAAGGCTATGTGGTAATAAATGGTCACAGAGCGCCAATTGTAGGCAACGTTTGCATGGATATGTGTATGGTAGATGTAACTGGCGTGCCGTGTAAAGAAGGAGACGATGTGGTAGTGTTCGGTACAGAACTTCCGATAACCGAGTTTGCCAAGAATTCCGAAACCATTCCTTATGAGGTGCTAACGTCAGTTTCCTCCCGAGTAAAAAGGGTTTACTATCAGGAATAAATTTCGAGAGCTTTGCTAGAACGAGCCCGAACATTCTCCTTTCTTAGCGTCAAGAATTCCTTGGGATCAATCATAATATTGCCTCTTCGGTCGGGCAACGCTTTTAAAATAGTACCGAACACCTCCCCAGAACTCAACCCTCGTTAAATTGTCCTGGGTGTCTCCATCTAAAGTTATTCGATCTCGGTTAGTGCCATATTCGGCATTATAATAACTTAGGATTCCAGTGGTATAATCAACTCCCAACATGGCGAACAGATTATCGGTAAGGGCAAAATCTGTTGAGAGATGTACGCCCATACTGAAGGTTCCACTGGTAAGTTTGACAGGATATAAAACCACAGCATTATTCTGATATGCCGTGTAGCCTGCGCTAAGAGCAGGCAGAAAATGGAATTTTCCGGTTTTGTTGATCACGCGAGACGTAACCACAAACTGAATAGAATGTATGTTGATGTTATCAGACACTTCTCCTACTTGGTAACCTCCACCATTCAGCTCAAACAACACGTTCTCTAATCTATTCTGCGAATGCGTTAAGTAGTATTTGGCACCGATTCCGAAATAACGACCGAAGAAATAAGCAGCATCGACCTTAACCGTTATTCCTGATTTCAACTTTTGAATATAATCCTTGAGTTCTTGCGGCATATTCGGGCTTGCTTTTGCAAGCCTATACGAATACCCTAAACCAAAACCGAGCATAAATCCTTTGCCAAAATTCTTCGTCTTTATCGGTGGATTGGCAAATTGATAAGCCTCGGCCGGCTCCATAAAAAACATAGTGCCAGGCTGCACGTCCTTTTCGTAACTCTTTACCAGATCGAAGGCTATCTTCTTTTTCTCTTCTCGATTCTCGTTCTGCGTGAATATGATGTATCTACCTTCTATGGTTTCGATCTTACACGAAATGGTGTCTCCTGCAGATGTTACTATTCGATCCTGTGCACTGGAATCGATAGAAACGAGCAATACCAAAAACAAGAAACCTATGAAGATAAGATTACGATTCATCCGTCTCGAATGTAATGAAACAATGAACACATGAAACGTTGCGCCTAGCGATGCGAAATGCAAAGTCAATCTTTCGCTTCCACAAAATCACTCTACTTTCTTATAGTTCTTCATAAAGAACTGAACGTAAGGAGGAATCTCCTTTTTCTGATAGAACTTGGTAAAATTGTCTTGAGAGATGATGAACTGAGATGTTTTCTGCATATCAACACCGGCAAATACGGTGGTATCTGATAAAATGGCATTGTAATAATCCAGCGCCTTTTTGGTTTCTCCGAAACCCTGAACAAAGATGAGTTCTTCGTTGGCCGAGAACTGGAGGTTCTTAATGGTAAGATTCTCTACCGAAAAAACGATGCTGTTGAAGTTTGAGATTCGCACTTTCATTTCCGCTACATCTGGCATATCAGCTCCTACCAAGGCATAATAATGCTTGGCGGCCTCATCATAAATGTAATCGTCTGTAGCTTCGGGTTGTTCCTGTTTCGGTTTACCGGTGCTTTCTGATACAGGCTCGTCAGGAACGGATTCACCCATCAATCCTTTCACGTATTCAAGCAATTCAACAGCGCGTTCCTTTTCTGGTGCAGCTGTGTATTTAGCAATGTAATCTTCTAAGGCTTTGCGGTACACGATCAACTTCTCAGTAGCCCCAATGGCCATTACTTTCAACAGGGCAAACTTGGAAAGAATCTCGCCCTGAGTGAACTTGGTAAGGGCGCTGTCTGCAGCTTCTATCACACGTTCGTACTCTCCTTTGCTAAAATTGCTGAAAGCCATGTCGTACATCTGCCCTAAGCGACCACGCATTACTTCCAGTTTCTCTAAATACTTAGGATCACGCAAAATCTTGGCGTACTCGCTATCTGGGTACTCTTTCAGGATCTTGTTGGCGTAGGTCTGAGCATTGCGTTCATCGCCTTCAGCCTTGTAGAGGCGATACAACTGGTAATAGGTTTCAAGGTTCCAAATACCTCGCGGATAGCGTTTCAAAAGGTCCTCGAACGTTTTTATTGACCGTTGATTCTCCGAAAGTTGTTCCTTGTAGATCGTTCCTAGGTCGTAATAAGCATTCTGGATCTTAACGTTGGCACTATCCTTCTCTGCCTGAGTACGCGGAATACCTTTCTTATAGAAACTTGGGTCTAGTAGTTCTGCCGTAGTGACCTGCATCGTATCTCCTTCTTCCGTAATAAGATTACTAATGGCATTAGACCGTTTGCTAGATCTTCGCCAATTGTCTTCTCGCTTCCTATCTCCCCACTTTTGGCGGAAGTTGTTTGCACCAAAACTAAGTGCGGTTGTGTTGTAAAAATACCAGCCCGATCCGGTAGTGGCCAGCGGGGTTCCTTGCGTTTGATTAAGCTGCTGCAACTGTTGCTGGGGCGAAGGTGTATTGGCCTCTTCAAACCTGCGCTGTTCTTCAGCTACACGAACTTCTTCAACAAGGTCGGTAATGAAAGCATCCAACTCACTGTCAGACATTTCGCCCAAACGTAAAAGGCTGTCCTGCTTTTGAATGATACGAATGTTCTTTACGAGTTCGGCCAAACTAAGCTGCCGAGCCGAAACACGCTGAAAATTATCGTGAGCAGGTGGAAGAATGGCAATAGAACTGTCATAATATGCCGAAGCCAATTCATATTCCGGTTTATCGAAATACAGGTCGGCAATGGTATAGAACGATACCGCTTTCTGCGTCATATTCTGCGTTGTAGCTGCCACCGACTTTTTCAAGTATTCCAGCGCAAGGTCCTCCTCGCCTTCATCCAAAGCAATATCACCCAATGCGTAGAATATTCTATCGTAGAAGTCGACATTCTTCTCATCCTTCGACATTTTGACCAACTCTTTTTTGATGGCGTTTATGTTGCCAGACTTGGCACTCGCCATCAATGCTCGGTTTATCCGAGCGTTGAATTCCATTACGTACGGGGAGTTCTTCTTGAGCACCTCGGCATAGAAATAATAGGCGCTATCCTGGTTGTTCAACTCCTCGTACAACTGAGCCAGAATGTATGTATAGCGCGTTTTTTCTCTGCGTTTTTTCGTTGTGTTAATAGCAGCCTTCAATTGATCCTTCGCCTTAGAGAAATCGCCCTTTTTAATGAAGTAATCGGCTTTAACCGCTGCCAATTCTGCCAACTTCTTTTTGGGGAACTTCTTCTCTTCTTCCAGAAGGGTGATGATCTTCTCACCATCCTTGTATCTGGCAAGTTCTGTGTTCGTTCGTATCAACCACAGATAACCATCAAACCGAGCATCGGTTGTCTTATACTGCTTTATAACGTAGGTGAACATTTCCAACGCCTGCATATAATCGCGCTTGTAGAAATGTGCTTTCCCAATAAGCATGTACGAATCGTCAATCGAACTAACGTATTCCTTGCCTTTAAAAAGCATGGAGTGCTTTGCGATGGTAAGACTGCCCTTTTCAATGGCTCGGTCCATTTCGCTGTATACTGATTTAGCCGACTCTGAGGTACCTACAGGAAAAACATCCAGTATCTCTTCGTAGTTATCGGTGTGGCTTTTTTCAAGTTTCATCACCCCGCCCTTCATGGCCTCCTTACCATTCCAATACACGTTGTATTTGGCCGTAAGATTATGATACCCCCTGCTCAGGAAGTTCTTCTTCTTCGTAGAGCACCCACTAAGAAGGGTAGCAGCTACGGCAAGAAAGATGATAGGGATATAACGGTTGATCCGATTCAAAACAGTATGCGCTCAGCGATTAACTGACGGAGGGCAAAAATATTTCATTTTAGCTAAAAAGCCCTATGCGCCAAACGGGGAGTTAAAGGTAACATCTTTCATATCGGCTAATGCAAACGGGATCTGGACAATACCGCCCATCATTTTCCGATATTTGGAAGCTGCATGGCATTGAAAAAAGAAAAGAAGGAAAACCTACGTAGCCGACTTCGCGTGAAGTATCGGCTAGTGGTTATGAACGAGGAAACGTTCAAAGAGCGAGCAAGCCTTCTTCTTACACCTCTCAATGTGATCATCTTTGGTGGTTCGCTGGCCATATTTCTGGTTGTTCTTGTTACGTATATCATTGCATTCACGCCTCTCAGAGAATATATTCCTGGTTATGCTGATACGAACCTGAGGTTGCAGGTGTATGAAAACACTTTGCGTACAGACTCTTTGGAACGCGAACTGGCTATGAAAGATCTTTACCTACAGAACATTAACATGATCATAGCTGGTCAGACTCCGAATCAGGAGACGAACGAGCCAGACCCCAGTAAAGATTATCAGGATATCGAATTCAGTACATCAAAACAGGATAGTTTGCTGAGAGCAATGGTTGAGGAGGAAGAACGGTACAACATTCAGAATCTACAGTTGGGTGCAGAACCTAGGTTAGAAAGCAACATTCGGAATCTGTTCTTTTTTGCCCCTATAAAAGGTGATGTAACGGCTGGGTTTGATTCGCAAGATCAACACTATGCCGTGGATGTGGTTGCCAAAGAGAATGAACCGATCAAGGCAACGCTTGACGGTACGGTCATTCTTTCCACTTGGACCTACGATGCTGGGCATGTTATTGGAATTCAGCACACCAGCAACTTGAC
>JAGYJL010000130.1 GCA_018402015.1 Flavobacteriales bacterium
AACGGTCCAACGTCTGCCCTGGCCCATAAATACCGTTGCCGTTGTGGCATCAAATGTTTGGGGTATTCCCCCTGCTCCATTGTTCTGAGCATCAGAGATGTATCTGTTTCCGGTAACGTTCAAGATGCTACCTCTGAGCATAACATCCATTTTTTTGAGTTTGATTGTCCAACCAGCATGAATATCCAGTAGGTAGTAAGCAGGAATCTTCCATGAGTCTCTTCCTCCGTTTTCATTTTGAAGGTCAAGAACCCGAAAATTCGAAAAGTAATTATCGAAGTACGTTAACTGAGCTTTGATGTAAACTCCTTTCACTGGCTTTACTTTAATGCTTCCTGCAACTTGAAACTGTGCTGCATCTCCGATATGAACGCCATTTACATCAATGGTATCAATGTCAGATGGCACACTTCCTCCATCTGCATATTGGTAGGCCAAGGCCTCTCCCTTCCAGCGCCAATCTCCGTAAGACACAAGTCCTTCGAGATCAAAGAACCAAGGCGTCTTGTACACAGCGTCAACTTCTATTCCTTGATGCACCGAACCTAAATTTGGCAGGTTAACTCTGACCGCATCTCCACCAACGTTTTCCGTGGCTTGCACAGGTCTGTTTTCCCAGGTTGTTCGGTACAGGTTCAAGTTGGCTGCCCATCTCGGGTATTTTACAGCATACCCTAGTTCAACACCCCAAGCAATTTCGGTTCCAACACCTTCAACAATATCGTAGGTGTTACCATTGTATACATCTCTAATGGTTGGAGGTCTGAAAAAGGCTCCCCCATTGAAAAACACGTTCATGTGCTTATTGATGTTGTAGTTCAAACCCAGTTTTGCTGTACCGCCTTGGAAATGAACCCAATCTCTGGTAGCAATTCTCGCTTCTTCACTTTCATGGGTATATGTCTGTCCATTATGAACGATTGTATCGTTCAAGCCAAGAGCACGTTCGTAGGTTGTATCTGCAAGAACCAAGTCACGCTTACGCATTCTATCGGTTCTGATATATGAATTGTTACCTCCAGAAACACTTATAAAGCCAGATATCTTGTCTTTCGAATATTCCAACTGCGCGAACAACCCAGCGTTATAAACACTTGATCTGGTTCTGAAACCAGAAATATCTCCAGGACGCTTAACCGAGTATTGAGGGTCGTTGATAGGATAAAACAGTTCTCCTTCTCCAGAGTTTTCTGAATTGAACACAACATAATCTCCACCTAACATATCGTAAGGTGTGGCGTACTTCTCAACTGAAAATGCTCTGAAATCAATACCAACAGCAAGATCCCATGTACTATTGAACTTGTGATTAATGGTAGAAAGCAGACCATACCAATAATGATTGTTCATATTGGCTCTGATGTACTTAGTTGCTTTGTATTCAGTAGTGTCATCAACCGCACTTAAATCGTATGGTGGGGTAAATGGTCCACCGTTGGTGTTCACTTGATAGATTGCATCCAAGTCCCAGAGCCCAGTTTCGAGGTCTTGGTCGGCAGCACCTCCTTTCATTGAGGTGCCTCCTCCCCTTCCAACGGAACCATAAACGATATTTGATACCGCCCACTTGTCTTTTGCCCAAAAGTGTTTGAAACTGAAAATCGGTTTGTGATAGAAATTGACCGACACACTCTGTAATTCGGACATAGCATTGGGGTTGTTTCTATTTCTTCTAATATGACCCCATTGTGCATTGTAACGCAGACCATAGTTTCCTGGTCTTTGGTCTCCAACTATTGTAGAGTGATTGAAGTCAACTCCTAAAGACTCTGCATAGGCTCTGTCATAAATATGGATCTGCTCCATCCAAGGACGTTCTCCGCGTTCTTGGGGAGCTCCCATTCCTGAAACGCTGAGCGTATGATTCCCGATTTGCTTCTGGAGCTTTAGGAAGTAAAAGAATCTGCTGGCCCAAGTTGCATCTACCCAACCATCTTGCCTATCGTAAGCAAATGCCGCTGTTACACCCCAACCTCCCTTAAGTCTACCAGAGTTAAAGCCGATCTTGGTTCTGATCAAACCGTTGTTTCCTACGGTAAGATTTATTTCGGTTGATCGTTTTGACGTGATGCCAGTGGTCAGAATGTTCATGCTTCCACCAACTGCAGGAATGGAAAGCTTGCTTGCACCTAACCCTCTCTGAACCTGAATACGCTGTGTAACTCCATCTAGTCCGAACCAGTTGCTCCAGTAAACCCAACCGTTCTCCATGTCATTCATCGGAACTCCATCTATTTGAACAGAGATATTTCGCTGAGAAAATCCTCGAATCGTAACTCGAGCATCTCCTGCTCCACCTCCCTGTTGCGTAGCGTAAACTCCTGGTGTAGAGTTTAGCAACATTGGAATTTCCTGTGAAGAAAGCTCCTCTTTGATCTTTTTAGGCTCTATGTTGGAAAACGCAACTGGTGTTTCTCTGTCCAAAGCAATATCAGCCACAACCATAACCTCATTCAAGGTCTTGGTTTCCAGCGCAAAATTCAATTCGAGCTGACCTCCGTTTGATTTGATCTCTTTAGTGAACGTCTCATAACCGATGTATGAAATGGTCATGGTATATGACCCGTTCTGAACATTGATGGAGTAGTTACCATCCAGGTCGGTTACTACCCCTTGGCCCTCAGCAACCAATACATTGGCAGAGATCAGTGGTTCTCCAGAGTTATTGTCTTTTACAACTCCATAAACGCGCGTTTTTTGAGCGTAACCAGCAGTGGCGGTTACAAATACCGCTAGCAGTACGGTGAGAAATCGAAACATTCAGGCTTGCTTTACTGGCCTATCATGACTTTTCTGGACAGAATGCCGTCATTCTCCATCTTTATCCGAACAATGTAGATTCCAGTGCGCAGTTTTTCCAGGCGAAGTGTATGAGCAAACGTTGGGTCTTCAAACGTTACTCTTTCTGCCTCTTGACCAAGAATATTGAACACTTGAATTGATTTCATATTAACGGTTGTGGAAACCACTAATTCTTTGTCAATTGCTGGGTTTGGATAAACTCTCATTTTAGAAACTTCTGCTTCATCAATTCCAACAGATGCACAATCGCAAATGTGCATTCCCAACTCAGTAAAGGTGTTTTCAGGAAGACTGTCCCATTCTGCTGTTACATCAAAAACCATTGGATTATCTGAAACTCCGGAAACCACAGATGATTTTCTGATCAGTGTTTGATCTCTTGACCACCAAGCACCGTTAGAGTCTCCCCAAGCATCTCCTGGATCTTCTCCAATTCTTCCAAATAGATCTACAAGAACGGTTCCGTCTCCTTTAAAAAGCCCGAAAGCGTCATCTCCGTTGAAGTAGAACGGAGAGTTTGCCTGCACATAAACTGGATTTACGAATGTGTCAGCAACAGCTTGCAACTCAGCATCGATCGGAGCCTCATTACCGGTTCCATTTGGATCAGTTTTATCTAGCGCGATAACATAGGTGCCGTACGCAGCAATTGATCCAGATAACTGGATGGTCATAGGTGTTCCGGATCCATCTCTGAATCTTCCACACTGATACTGCGATAGGTCTATGGCTGCGTTAGTAGGATTGTAAAGCTCAATGGCTTTGTTATTACCAGAACCCTCAACATATTCTGAAATGAAGAGGTCAGAACAATCTTGAGCCTGTGCTGACAACATGCCGAGAATAGCGGCAACTACGAGTAATGATTTTTTCATTGATAGGTGATTTTGGCTGCAAATGTAGACTATCGTTTTACAGCTACACATTA
>JAGYJL010000131.1 GCA_018402015.1 Flavobacteriales bacterium
GCCCGAAACCGAACTTGGTAGAAACCATCTAAGCTTGCGTACCTGTCGTCACTCCCTATTTTGGTAGCAGATGTTGGCGTTAGTTTTTTCCTTTTTCGCTAGACCTGAGATCAATTGGTCACGGGTTTCCGTTTCAGAAGACGATAGAAGATATAGATGTGACTGAGGAAAGCCATCAACCCATAGGTAATGAACATTAGCCATATGGTGCCTAGATTGTAATTATACAGTTCCAGTCCGAAGAACTGCGGAAAGGCGGTGATCAGGTCCGCAAAGCCAACGATGTTAAATACCCACACCATTGGAATGGCGAACTTCCATTTGCCTTTTAAAGCAATAGCCGCGATGACGGCCAAAATGGCGGTGCTCATATCCCATAGACCTACAGTGGTCAGGAACTGCGTTGGAAACCCATCATAGAACTGCTCTTTGGCCATGAACGACAGACCCAAGTAACGGAAGGTGTTCAGGAATACGAAAGGCAGCAGCGCATCCTGAATAGAAAGGTTTGCAACCCGCGGTTGTATCCACCATTTGAATGCGAGGATGATACTGACGGAGCCGATCAGCGCCTGAATGTTGATGATTGCGAAATTGTTCATGATTGACAGTTTAGTTGCTGGTTGAAAGTTGAAAAGCTTTGATGGCAAAGACTCCTGATACGATAGCTACTACTACCCGAATCCAATGGAAGATGATCCAGCCTTGTAGTTTGCTTGTAGCTTCTTCGGCCGTGTAACTCAATGCCATGAAATCCAGATTCATAGGCAAATGATAGACCACCGTTTGAATGTTGACGAGCATCAATCCTGCAAAGGCGAAAAGCCAGTAACGTTGGGCAGGCTTGTTGTCTTTATGCAGAAAATACAACCACAATGTGGCTATGAATCCGGGCATCAGGGTAACAGTGGTCGGGCCGAGCAAAAGCGGAAAATCCACGTTAAACGATTCCATAAAAGCGATGGGATCCAAGGATAGCCAATGCATGCCATAGCTCAGGCCAATGTTAATCATGTTGCCAGCGAATGCTGCAATGCCAATGATAGCAAAGTAGGGGAGCGTCTTTTTCATTTTAGGGTTTTTGTACTGATGAATCTATTTATCAAAAGGACGTGAATAATGATACCAATTCCGACTTGGTACAGTTCAATAAGGTTTGACAATGGAAGGTTTATGGAAGCAGAGCTCATACCCCCAACCCCAAGAAAGCCCATGATCATTTGAACAGTACCGTTGAGTACGTCAAATATTCCGAGAAATGCCCAAGCCACGGTGGCACGAGCAGCCCAACGGTAGTTTTTGTAAAGGGCATAGGCTAATAATGGAGTGCAAAGCGCAAGAAACACGTCCATACCCGCAATAGATAAACCTAAATTAAACGGGATTTTACCATTTTTGTATGCTTCCCAATAAGAATAACCGCCCAATCGAATAATCTGGGATGCTACTAAAACGTAAGCAGGTATCGCTAAAAGAAGTTTGCGAAACGTAGCTGATAGTTTTGCCGAAGCGAATGCAACGATTGGTCCAACCGAAATAAGCGTAGCGTAGATGGAGAATGTCAGTAGATCTCCGTTTTCAAAAGAAACTTGCGGGAGAATACGCGGAAATAAGTACTGCAAAAGGCGATAAAACCAGAACCATAAAGAGAACAGTTCGGCTGGAAACAGTGCCCAACGTAGGCTGACTTCTACCAATTTTTAATAGATAAAAGTAGAAACCGTTACTAAAATCGGCAAAACCATCGATGAATGCTGAATATTCCCAAACCGTCCATTTTCAAGTTCTTACTTTTAGGAATTGGTTCTTTTATTCAGTTGATTGAAAAATGAACTTAGTGCCAATCGGCTCATGTCCTAATTGGGTTGAAATCCCTGGCGATCTCATCTTTCCTGTTCGGGAAATCCTTCCAGAATATATTGGCCATTTTCAGGAGGCATTGGTTTTAGATTGTCGTCTTCAGCAATATCGGCCCCGTGGGCCAATGGGGTGTCTACCACAGGCGGAAGAAGCTCCACAACCCTGATATTGTGTGGTTTCAGTTGTGGACGAATGCCTTTTGTCCAAAAATGCAAAGCCGATTTAGTGCCCGAATACACGGGAGCTTGTGCAAAAGGAACATAAGCCAAACCAGAAGAAACATTGATGAGGACAGCATGCTTGCTCTTCTTCAGCTGAGGAAGAAAATGGTGCAGCATGCGAATGGGCGCATGGTAGTTGATCTCGATCTCTTGAAATTGCTTTTGCAGATCGTTGCTTTCGTTTCCAGCATCTACCAAATTCATGATGCCTGCATTGTTCACTAGCACATCAATACCCCCGAATTCCGCTTGAACCTGACTGACCAGTTTCTTCACGTCTTCTTCTTTCGTCACATCACTTTGGAAAATGTGTAGTTCGGGAAATTCTCTCTTCACTTCCTCCAGTTTAGTCAGGTTTCTGCCCGTGATGATAACGGTGTTTCCGTGTTGCAAGAACTTCTGCGCAAGTGCCAATCCAATGCCCGAGCCACCGCCCGTGATCAATATTGTTTGTTTTGGGTTATTCATTTAATTGAGTTGTTAAAGAGAACCTGCATTTAGCAGTTTGGTGTGCATCCAGAGCATAATGACTGTAGGAATCAATTCTATCAGAATGCCGAAGATCATGAAGGGAGTAGCTGGGTAAAACCGCAGTCCGTAAGCGCGTACAAGACCACCAATGAAGACCGCAACCATCAGAAATCGGAACAAAGCAATTTCTGATGGATTCCAAGCCGTGTAGAAAAATGCCAACGACATAGCGGCCCAAATGGCAGCAACAAACCGATGGTTATTGTCCTGTGTTGGGTTCGATACGGCTGCATCATAAGAGGCCGTGGCACCCATCAATCCGCTTGCGATAGCAATGATGCCGTATAGAACAAGTACCGTGCGAATGACAATCAGCATGTTTTGATATAATTGAATCTATTACCTTTGATTACTATTAATTTGCAAGCAAAAATAGAAATAACTATTGAATTGCTAGTAAAATAAATTATCAGCATGTCAAATGAGTTCCGTTCCGTATGCCCCATTGCCACTGCACTGGATGTAGTAGGCGACAAATGGTCGCTGCTGGTTGTACGCGATATGTTACTGGAGCACAAGAAAACCTTCAAAGAGATCTATGCCTCTCGCGAAGGAATTGCGCCCAATATTCTCTCATCCAGATTCAAACTGCTGGAATCTTTCGGCATTATTACTAAGCAGAAGTTACCCACAAACAAGAAGGAGAATATTTATCTACTAACCGAAAAAGGAATAGACCTCACCCCAATGGTATTGGAGATAGTCCTCTGGAGCGATAAGCACTTGAGGGAATTCAACCCTGGCATTTTTGATATTTCGAGCAAGGGAATGAATGGCGACCGAACTGCACTCATATCAGGAATTCAAGAAAACTACAGGAAACTGGTCTGCGAAACGGTTGGTTAACGTTCATTTTTATTGACCAGTCAGTGTCGAATGTGCACGACAACTTCAGACTGCACCAAAATAACCGCAAACGGTTTCCGCTAAAATAATGCCTTCGGTCACTTCGAGTGCGTGCAGCATGTATACTTCGATGATACTCAGCATTGGTG
>JAGYJL010000132.1 GCA_018402015.1 Flavobacteriales bacterium
TCCTCTATCTGTTCAATTATAATGAAGTAATTATCCACCACACTATCAATTAATCTGTACACTAGATAGTCGGTTCCTTTTCTTCTAATAAGTCCTGAATCTGTACGGATACGTTCTCTGATAGGGTCGAAAATATCCCCTTTACGTTCTTGAAAACACAACACATAAGGCTTTCCGAATACAATACTGATCTGTTCTTTCTCCAACTCGTTTTCCTCATTATACCACATCATTCTCATGGTAAAGAAGACGTAATCCTCAAAGGGCTCTACTTTAGGTCGATGGTCAGTATTCAGAATATCCTCAAGAACAAGGTTATGGATATCGTAAACTTTGCCGATTGCTGCAATGGCATCCGTATTGTGAATTCCATGAATATTGACCCAAGAAACAGTTGATGTCTGCAACGAATCCTTCAGATCTTCAACGTTCTCGACAATGTCAAACGAACTTGAATCTGCGGAGTAATCTATCAACTCAATGGAAACTGGTTCTTCTCTATGATTTCCAATAAGCACCAAAGCGCCAGGCGGAAGACCTGCTTTGGAGGAATACTTACGATGTGTTCGTTTTCTCTTAGCCATTCTTTGGAAGGTCTTTCTTGTAAACAATGGTTCTGTACGGGAACGGGATCTCAATTCCTTCTGCATCGAAGCGTTCTTTTACGCTCTTGTTCACATCGCAGAAAACTTCCCAAGAATCTTCAGGAGAAGCTGCCCAAACATCGGCCCTGATGTTGATTGAAGAATCTCCAAAGCCAATGACCCTACACTTTACAACGGGCCAGTCGGATTTTATCTCCTCAGGCGTACGTGCATCAATACTGAGTGGGTGTTTCACTGCCTCTTCCTGAATGATCTGAAATGCTTTGTCGATGTTGCTGTCATAACTTATTCCAAAAAAGAGATGTCGTTTCATCTTCTCATCTCCAATGTGCGCATTGATGATGGTCTGGTCGCTTATAACAGCATTTGGCACAATGATCCGCTGATTCTGAAAATCTCTGATCACCGTATGCCTGAGCGTAATGTCTTCTACCACTCCCGCTTTATCGCCTTCCAAACGAATCATATCATCTACACGGAATGGTTTGAATATCACAATGAAAACCCCGCTGATGATATTGGATAAGGCAGCTTGCGAAGCGAATGCAAGCACAGCCGTAGCAATACCGGCCGAGGCCAGCAAGGTTGTTCCTAATGTTCTGAATTCGGGTACAGAATAGATAATGAGAAACAATGCCAGCGAGAAGATGATAAGGCTGGCCGCATTCTTAATAAAGTTGTACTTGGTTGGATCAACCTTTAGAAAGATGGAACTATCGTTAACAAAACGATGGATGAACCTTCTTACCCAAAGTGTTAGCAGAAAGGCAAGTACGAGAACTATAGCGTAAACCACAGGGCGTGGAAAGTGAGAAAAATCTATTGCCATGAATCTGAATTGTTGGCGTGAAGTTACCGCACCAACCATCCATTAACAACAAACATTTGCTAAATCAATAAACAACGAAGCGTTGATGAATTGACTTTTGGTTGGTTCGGATCTCGGCCAAATAAACGCCAGACGCCATTTCAGACAGGTCGATTCTGTAGAGATTACCTCCGAACTGTTTATCAAGCATCAAAGCGCCATCGGAAGAGAAAACCCTGACCTGAGCACTTTTTACCGTTTCATTCAATTGGATATTCAATTCACCTTGCGAAGGATTAGGATAAATGCGATAATCTGAACCGGTAATGTCTTCAATGCCTACTTGGCACAGCACTTCGTCAATTACTATTTCTCCAAAATCGAAATGCAGTCTTGCCTCTACCGTATCGGGTCCATTTGGAAAAAACAAGGGAGTAATGGAATCTGTCCAATTGCCGTAAATCACATCATAGCTTACCAAGCAAGTGTACTGTCCGCTTTGCGATTCTAGTGCATTGGTAAATTGGAGTTCAGAGGTTGTTTCGCTACTCAGCTCTACTCCATCTTTGTACCATTGATATGTTACTGGGTATGTTGTATTCACAGAAAGTGTGAGATTCTCTCCGGGGCAGATAAGTGTATCTCCACCTGTCTTTTCTATGTCAGGATAGGTGTATCGTCCTAGAATGCAGCGATGATCACTGAATTCCGAAAGATCCCACAATACAGGGTCCAAACTGCGGATGGTGATGATCTCGTTGGTTATTGCCGTTGGCACCAAGTGCGTTCTATCGCCCCATGCATGGTCAATGATCTTTCCGAAATCGTCATTGAAATTAGACTCAAAATAGCCGATATGTTGTGGAATGATCGGATTCATGGTATCGAGAAAAGCCTGATAATCCATGTCTGAGTCGATTGGGTCGGTATTGAAATCGCCACCGAATATCACTGGCTCATTCTCTGGTATGTCAAGTGCTGCAATGAAATCACGGATTTCTGCCATTTGAGTTCGTCTGGCAAAAGTGTCATCTGCTCCGCTACCAGCATCCATGTGCGTGCCGAACACATGGTAGATCTTACCTAATTTATTGATGCTGGCATATTTAACGCCTTTGCTTGCCAAGCAATCTTGCGCAGCTTGTCCGCATTCGGCAAAATCGATCTCATCTTCTGCAAGAATCGGCCATCGACTGAAAATGATCACTCCTCCATTAACCGGAAACGGAATGATGCCACTTGGCTCGTTGAGTATCTCGGTTCTATACGGAAACCCAGCAGCTTCCATGGCTGGAATCAGATGGTCTTCTCGCGGACCGTCATCAAAAGCTTCGGAGTAAGCTACCACATCCTGATATGGTGAAATCTGAGCCGGAAGAAGAGAACCTCGCTCGTTGGCCTGAGGCATGCCTGAGACCCCAAACGATATCATCTGAATGTTGTAGTACATCACATTCATCACATTCCTATCTTCAAAATCAGTCTGTGGCAGTTCGTAAACTGGCAGATCGTGTATAGCAAAACGAATGTCTCGGTCCTGATTCGTATCATCATTATCTGGTTTGAACTTGATAACAACACTTTTTCCTGCCAGTGTGGTCTGCACTTCATGGAAATCACCATCCGTATACCACGGCTCAGCAAAACCGTTTCCAGAAACGGAATACGCCAATTCTGTTCCTCCGCTTGTTCCAATTAATCGAAGCTTAATGGTAAGATTATCTGAAGCACCATTCAAGCCAATATCAAAGTAGGCAGTGTCTCCTTCAGGAACGGCATTGTTCGTTCTGTTTACATTCAACACGTTCTGACCTGTGGTCTCCAACCAACCCCTAACCCTTGGGGTGCTGACAGACCATTCGTTAAAGTCCATCGTAAACGTTCCATTCTGTCCTGCTTCCACATCAAAATCCTGCCAAGTGCTATTGCGGACGTACACCGTGGTCTGGGCAAAAAGGGATGAAGCTAACAGGAGCTGGGCAACTAGAAGTAAGATTCGCATAACGTAGTGGAGATGTTTCGTTAACGAAAATACGATAGTTACGATGCAATGCACGCATTCATTAAAAGTGCAAGTTCAATAGTTACACCAAAATCAGGTTTGTCCGTTTGTGGCGCTTTTTGTTATTTCACAATAACCAATAAACCAACCCCCATCATGAAACGCTCCCTAATATTACTT
>JAGYJL010000133.1 GCA_018402015.1 Flavobacteriales bacterium
TTTCAAGGATAAGGAAGTGAAATATGGAGGCGATGTCGCGTTTACGCTTCACAAGAACTTGGGGCTTCAAATTCGTGGAGCATATTACCACGATGTGCGCGAAATGGGCGGGCAGGAATTCTTGGCCGATGATCCACTGACCCTAGGTGCCATGTATCGAGACTTCGTTATGGAACGGATGGATCTGGTTAATGGATGGAATGCAGGTTTAAGGATCAATCCGTTGCGTGGTTGGCATTTCGAAGCAGAGTTCCGCCATCAGAATGCCGAAAGCCAGCATAGTTACAGGTTTGTGCCAGAGAATAGCTCAGATACGCTCAATCAATACCAGTTTGCGGAGCTTAGAGTAGGGTTCCGTTTTGCTCCCTTTGAAAAGAAGATGCGCTTGGGAAACCGCGAGATCGTATCTGAAAAAGGAGCTGTAATTCTTTGGGCTACAGTTACAAAAGGCTTCATGGGAATTCTTTCTTCGGATTACGATTATTGGAAAGCCGACCTGAAATTGGAAGGCAAGTTCCGCATTAGAAAGCTTGGAATGGAATTCTGGCAACTGAGCGCTGGTTGGATCTCAACACCCGTTCCGTACCTGAAAATGTACACGCCTCCGGCCAACTTCGATGACCTTTCGTTGTATTCTACCAACTCGTTTGAAACCATGCGCCCAAACGAGTTTGTCAATCAGTATCAGATTGCAGTCCATCATAGACACAATTTCGGTTCGGTTAAAACAGGCATAAAGTGGATCAGGCCAGAGTTTCATTGGGCCAACAACTTTGGCATTGGCTGGCTCACAAAACCCGCATTGCATACCGGGTTACCAGTGCAGGATATGAGTTTGGGTCTGTTTGAAACAGGCTTGGTCATCGAAGACATCATCAAAGTAAATCTCATAGGCATTGGCGGAGGTGTATTTTACCGCTATGGTTCCTATGCTTTTTCAGATGAATTTGACAATCTTGCGTTCAAACTAAGTATGAAGATCGGTTTCTGATGATTCCACCAAAATCTGTGGGAGTGAAGGTGAAACCACCCAACAACGGTGGTAGAAGATTGGTTATCACCGATATTCATGGTTGCGCCAACACCTTTAAAAAGTTGTTGGAAAAGGTGGAATTGAAGCATTCCGATCAACTTTTCCTTTTGGGCGATTTCATAAACCGTGGCCCAAGAAGCAAAGAGGTCATTGATCACGTGCTGCAATTGGATGCAGATGGATATCATGTGTATCCTTTGATGGGTAACCACGAAGAAACCGTGCTGCACATTATCCGAGAAAAACCAGAAGAGCTGAGAATGTTGCTCAAATCGCGCAACTCGCTGTGCCTGCTTAACAAGGATAAAAGAATCCGGAAACGGTTTTTCCGATTCATGAGAAACCTGCCGTATTACTACGAGTTGGATAATTTCTATCTGGTACATGCAGGCTTCAATCTCAAGATCGAAAATCCACTTACCGATATACATTCCATGGCATGGGTCAGGAATTTTTCTCTTACCGAGCCCTTCAATGAACGCACGGTCTATTTTGGACATACACCAACAAAGTTGTCTAAGATAAAAGCCGCTATAGAGTCAAATGCCAGTTCCATTTGCTTGGACAACGGGTGTTCTCACACCTACCTTGGTAAAGAGTACGGCAGGCTTCTTTGTTTTGATCTTGATAGCAAACAGCTATTCAAACAGAAGAATATCGATCTACCTATTGAAATGTGAATCCCACGTTGATCAGAAAGCGATGGTATTTTTCGTTCAGTACGGCATCAACCAGATTATTGCTGTTACCATCCTGAATGGTCTGTTCAATGCGATTTCCGGCATTTACAAACTGGTAGCCCAGTGAAGTGTTGATCAACGCGTGTCCGCCCAACTTGAACGAAATACCTATTGCCGGCTCAAGGAAGAATCCGTCCCACTTATACCAATCGGCATCAAGGGTCTGATCTAATTCTTCAAATGATGCAAAGTGATAACCACCTTTAAAATCGGTGAATGGCCGCACTTTACCTCGCGCAAAATTCAGTCGCATATGCCCAAACGCAGAAACCTGATGCTCTTGAGCGTTGCTGTTATCTGAGGCTTGAAATGTGTAACCCAACCCCGGCCCCAAAAAAAGGATGTCGCCCACAAGAATACCGAACGATGAAGAAACACGTGGTGATGGAATTTTTCTTGACGCGATAGTGGTTTCAGCCTCGCCACCGTTAAAGGAAGTTACCCGGGTGGTCTTGCCAACCTGAAAGCCTACCGCAAGTTCTGTGATGTTATTGAATCGAATGAGCTTGCGCTTCTTTTCGTTCTTATCCTGAGCAAAAATAGCGATGGATAGTACCATCAATATTGCAAGAGTGATCAGCCTTTTCATTCCATTTTGAATTAGAGGGTTAGGGCTATTAAACGAATAGCTGCCAGCGATATTACCCACAATGCCCAAAGAGAAACAACGAATAGAGACCAAAGAATCCCCATTGCGTTGTGTAAAAGTGCCCAAAATGAGAGTTGAGCGCTGAGACCAAAACCATTGATCATCACTTCTGTTTCATTTTTCCAAAATTCCGATTCGGAGCTCCTCTGAGACATACATGAGATCCAACAAGGTCAAACAGCCAGAAAAGCATCAGTTTTTACCGGGTTTGCGTCAGTTTATTCATAGTTCAGGCATCAATTTTCAAACTTGAAATACGTGAATTAGCCTAGTTATTGGCTTCAGTTAACACGTATCGTTGTACTCATTAACCAACATGCCGTAACATAATTGTAAACATCACATTTTTCAGCCCGCTCAATAATAGCCTCGATCATTTTCGAATCAAACTCCTTCAATTCGACCAACGGGATGTTACAATAGATGAAAGTGGGCGTAACTTTGCCTTATCCCCAATTAACGTATCATGAAATCAGCCCGTTCCATTTCTCTGTTGGTTGTTTCGCTTGCCCTTACAACCCTTCAAGCTGTTAGTCAATCTGTAGGAATCGGAGGTTCCAATTTTGTGCCACACGCATCTTCAATACTAGAAATGCAGCACGATGCAAAAGGAGTGTTGCTGCCAAGGCTTACAACTAGTCAACGTACAGACATTATCGCTCCTGCAAAAGGCCTGATCATCTTTAACGAAGAAACCGACCACTTCGAATTCTGGGACGGTGCCCGATGGGTTGAAATGTGCAACGACTGCCAGAATAACGAAATTCCTGGCACGGCAACTCAAACCCTTTCTCATGATGGCACCACATGGGTTGCTAATAGCGTGATACGCACTGATGGCGTTACCGTTGGTATTGGAACACCGCCAAGTGTTTATGATCTGGACGTTGACGGGACGGTTAACGCAGTTGGATACCGAATGATAGCGGGTGCTGGAGAAGGCAAAGTATTGGTCAGTGACTCGGATGGCTTATTCGAATGGGTTGACCGGGACGATGTCCTGTCATCAGTATTCAAGATTAGTGAATTAGACAGTTTGACATTTGCGCCTAAATCACCAGCGTATGCCGGAAAGGGTCTAGTAATTGGCTCTCGAATTCTTGGAGACCCAGATTTTACGCACCCACCACAATGGGAATCGCGCATGTTCTTTGACGCAGCTACA
>JAGYJL010000134.1 GCA_018402015.1 Flavobacteriales bacterium
CACCAAGAACCTTAAAGGTTTCGGAATCAACCATCTTGAGCATGGAATCGTAGCTGCTGGAGCAGCGCTACAATATCTGATTGATACACAGCATAAGAACGTTGATCACATCAATTCCCTTTCTCGAATTGAAGAGGATAAGTACATGTGGGTTGATGGATTCACCGCTGCCAACCTAGAGATTCTTAGGCCCAACCAGCGAGATGGTAAATGCTTGCTTGATATTCTTGATAGAACCCAAACACCTATGGGTTCGAGAATGATGAAACGTTGGGTAGCCTTTCCTCTTAAAGAACGTGTTACAATAGAGCAACGATTAAGCAGTGTGGATAGCCTTCAGGGTTCTGAAGAATCCAGGCTGGATATTGCAGAGCGCCTGAGTACTATTTCTGACATTGAGCGTCTATCTTCCAAAATCTCAACTGGGAGAATTAATCCTCGAGAATTACTCGCGCTTCGCAGATCGCTAGAGCAAATTCCGCCAATAATCGAAACAATCAATTCGATCAACAGTAGTGCGCTTAGTCAACTCGTAAGTCTTATCAACCCGTGTGCTGCTGCACTTGAAATAATTACGGGTATTTCTGATGACGCACCTGTTAACCTCAATAAGGGCGGAGTAATTACAGAAGGAATCTCAAAAGAACTTGATGAACTGCGAGAATTATCTCATAATGGAAAAGACCATTTGGTAGGGATTCAGCAACGGGAATCAGGATTGACAGGGATCACAAGTCTGAAAATTGGTTTCAATAACGTTTTTGGATACTATCTGGAAGTCAGCAACGCTCACAAAGAGAAGGTTCCTACAAATTGGATTCGAAAGCAGACGTTGGTAAATGCGGAGAGATACATTACTGAAGAGTTGAAGACGTATGAGGAGAAAATACTTGGTGCTGAAGACAAGATCAAGGATATTGAACAACGTCTGTACAGCGAGTTACTTCAAAAACTTCAACCTTTCATCATATCTCTTCAACAGAACGCGAATGTTCTTGCTCAGCTAGATTGCTTGGTTTCGTTTGCCGAGGTTGGTCTGGCAAACGATTATGTCAAACCTCAATTCACCGATGGAAATATCATTCAGATAACAAACGGACGCCATCCTGTTATTGAACGGTCGTTACCTGTAGGAGAAACGTATGTTGCCAATGATGTTTATCTAAACAACCAGACCCAACAGATCCTGATCATTACAGGTCCGAATATGTCAGGAAAATCGGCCCTGCTCCGACAAACAGCCTTGATAAGCATCATGGCTCAGATCGGATGCTTTGTGCCTGCTAAAAGTGCCACGCTTGGCATCATAGACAAAGTCTTTAGCCGTGTAGGAGCATCTGATAATCTGAGCCAAGGAGAATCTACGTTCATGGTTGAAATGAACGAGGCAGCAAGTATTCTTCATAATATGACCTCCAATAGTCTTGTGATACTGGATGAAATTGGAAGAGGCACAAGCACGTATGACGGTATTTCCATTGCCATGTCTATTGTTGAGTTCATGCATGAGAATGGAAAAGCAACTCCAAATGTGCTTTTCGCCACTCACTATCATGAGTTGAACGACCTAGAAGTGAAACTTGAACGAGTAAAGAACTTTAACGTAAGTGTTAAAGAGGTAGGAAAAAAGATTCTATTTCTTAGGAAAATTGAGCCCGGAGGTACGGAACATAGTTTTGGAATTCATGTAGCAAAAATGGCTGGTATGCCTTCCGTAGTCATCAATAGAGCTAAAGAGGTGCTATCGATGTTGGAAAACATGCATGAAACGTCTTCAAAAGGTAAAAAAAGTGGTTCCAGATCAATGGATAATATGCAATTAAGTTTTTTTCAACTAGATGACCCCGTTCTAGAACAAGTAAAAGAAGAAATAGAATGCATTGATATTGACACACTTACACCTGTTGAAGCACTACTGAAATTACATGAGATAAAGAAAGTTTTAGGAAGTAGAAAGTGATTTTGTGCAATTGGGAATTTATTTAGATTTGCACTCCAATTTCGCGAGAATAGCTCAGTTGGTAGAGCACGACCTTGCCAAGGTCGGGGTCGCGGGTTCGAATCCCGTTTCTCGCTCACTCCCACTTCAAAATCCTCCTATCGGAGGATTTTGTGTATTGGGCCCGGATGGTGGAATTGGTAGACACGCAGGACTTAAAATCCTGTGGCCATTGCGGCCGTGCGGGTTCGACCCCCGCTCCGGGTACACATTCAATCTTAAGGATGATCATAGACCTTCGAAGTGACACTGTAACTAAGCCGACAGCGGCCATGAAGGAGGCTATGCTTTCTGCTCCTGTAGGAGATGATGTATTCAGTGAGGACCCAACGGTAAATCGACTTCAATCTTTGGCCGCAGAAATGTTCGGCAAAGAAGCTGGTTTGTTCTGCCCATCTGGCACTATGACAAACCAGATTGCAATCAAGGTGCATACTGTACCAGGAGATGAGGTTATTTGCGATGAAGGAGCACACGTTCACTACTACGAAGGCGGAGGAATAGCATTCAACTCCAATTGCTCAACTAAAACAGTATCGGGCCAACGGGGCGTTTTTACGGCTGAGCAATTGCAGCAAGCACTAAGGCCAAGAGATATTCATTTTCCACGAACAAGTCTCGTTACCATAGAGAATACTTGCAATCGAGGTGGTGGCAAGGTCTTCCCTCTTAAAAACATAGAGCAAATCAGGTCTGTTTGCGATTCTAATGGCCTGAGGTTGCACCTTGACGGTGCTCGTTTATTCAATGCTTTAGTTGCTAGCGGTACCGAAGCAGAAAACGTGGGAAAGCAATTCGATTCTATTTCCATCTGCCTTAGTAAAGGCTTGGGTTGTCCGATCGGGTCGCTGTTACTTGGCGACAAAGAGTTCATCGATAAAGCAAGAAGAATTCGAAAAGTGTTAGGTGGTGGCATGAGGCAGGGTGGATTCATGGCTGCAGCTGGGATTTATGCGTTGGAAAATCACATTCAACGTTTGTCTAATGACCATCAGATGGCAAAAGAGATTGAGCAGATTCTCAACGAATCAGAGCTTGTAAAACACGTTTTACCTGTAGAAACGAATATTGTCGTTTTCGAATTGAATCCTGAAATAGTGGTAAGTAACTTTATCGAACACCTAAAAAGAGATAACATTCTCGCATTTCAGGTAGGGCCGGCTCACATTAGGTTCGTCACTCACTTAGACGTTCCTGAAATCGCACCATCAATTATCCGATCAGCATTATTGACCTACAGCTCGTCTTCTTCTGCTGTAGGTATTTGATCGTTTACCCAAATATCGAATCGCACCAGCTCTGGACCAGTTGGATTCCATTCGTAACCTTGTTCTTCTTTAAGACACAGATGAAGAGCCTCTTTGTTTTTCTCACTCAGTTCAGCGAAAACCAATTCTTTCCTCAATAGGTTACGGAAGAGACTTAATGCGACTTGAACCCGAGGTGTAGCGAGGTCTTTATGGCGAGTAAGGAATTTACTTAATGTGTTTACTTTAAAC
>JAGYJL010000135.1 GCA_018402015.1 Flavobacteriales bacterium
GAGCAACTGGCGCGCGACCGCATCGATGAAATGCTGCGGTGCGCTGGGTGGATTGTTCAGTCCAAAAAGCTGGTAAATCTTGCCGCAGGTCTGGGCGTGGTGGTTCGTGAATATCTGACGGATGTTGGCCCGGTGGATAATGCGCTATTTGTTGAATGCAAGCCCGTTGGTGTTATCGAATCGAAGAAAAAAGATGAAGGCCATTGGCAACAACCTTACATTAACAATCTGAGATTCTACTTATCCTTTCCATCGGTTGGACATTTCAATGTGAGTAGATTCCCGTGGCTTTCAAAGTGTATTGGAACTTCGCGTAGGTCGAATACATGTTTTGTTGTCACCGGATCTCCAAGATGTTCGGAGGTAACAATTCTTGCTGTGCCGCCAGAGTTGTCGAAGATGACACCGCTACCCTCCGCATTCAGGTCAATTTCAACCTTCAGTGCGTTCGTGAATTTCAAAACCCCAATGCATAAGTCTTCCTTTATCACTTTGAGAGCAAAACCATCAGAGAATGGGATGCTCTGCGCCATTTCTTGAGTGGTGTTATGGAGAATTTCAATGCCTTCTTTGGTGAAGGAAATGGAATGGTCTTTTAGGTTGAAACATGAAGTAGGTGTAAATTGGCTCATGGCTGACTATGTTTTTGATTCAAACTTAATTCAGGATGCACTTCTCGGAAAATACTATTTTGTTCCAAGATTTTAGTCGAATCGGCCCTCAGGTACGTACTATTGCACTATGTTTAAGGTGTCAATTTCCAATAGATGAAGCCACAGATCATTTTATTTGAGCTGGTCAATTCCTTATCAAAAGCAGAGGCTAAGAAGTTGGTTAAACGACTTACGGATGCCGGAACTGAACATGCAATTCTCCAGTTGGAACTTTTTAAAGTCATCCGATCTGCACGGACCATAGATTCCGATGTGATATTGTCCCGGTTAAATTCAGCGGAGCTGAAGAAGTACTTTTCCTTCCATAAAGGAGGGCTGTTAGACCAACTGCTTGGCATGCTTTCGGAGCAAGTCAAAGACGAAGTAATTGTTGAAAGACGCTTGGTTCTTTCAGAGTTGGAGAAGGTTCAAGTTTTGCATCAACGTGGATTTGAGGCTGAAGCGTTGAAGAGGATTGCTGTTCTTACAGAGAATCTGGATTCAGAAATGTCCCCAGTAATGAAACTGGTGGCACTCAATGATCAGTATCGTATGCTGAGAACAATTCCTAGCGCTGATCGAAATAGCAAGTTGAGGCAATTGGATGGTGCGCGTAGAGCCCTGTTGAATGTTATTCAAAACGAATCCGATCTGAATCTTTTAAAGGATAAGGTCTATGCGATTTATTCGACATTCAGGCAGAGCAAACATTCACAGATAGATGAACAATTGCAAATTATATTCTCCGACAAATTGCTTCAATCGGAAGATTATGCACTGACGTTTCAGGCTCGGGTTAGCTACAATCAAGCACATGTGTTCAGGCACAGTCTTATAGGTAATCCCAATGAACAGATCAAGTATCAAAAAAGGGTTGTTGAGTTATGGGGTCAGAACGCGAATCAAAGAAAGCGTAGACCTTTTGTTTATCAGTATGCCCTGATCAATCTACTCAGTCTCCTTTGTGAAAACGAGGAGTTTACTGAGGTTGAAGAACTTTATCGAAAGGCCATGAAAGTGGATATTCGTGATAATAAGGAGAGGGCGGCCGGCATGATTGCGTTGATTGATATTCGACTCCAACATCTCATCAATACACAGGGCATTGAAGATGTTCTGAAGTATGAAAAGTCGGTGCGAGGTGATGTAGAAGACAACGCAAGGTATGCGGTAAGTGGGGCGTATCTCAATCTTCAATACAATTTATCAAGTGTTCTGTTTCTTGCCGGGAAATTCAAACTAGCTTCCAAGGGATTCTTGGAGATTATTGAGACAAAGGGGGATGTGCGAACAGACCTAAAAGGAGTGGCAAGGATGCTTATGACATTGTCTGAATTTGACCGATGAGACCCTGAATATCTATTGAGTCTGAATGCCAAGTCTCGCAGGTTCTTTCGCAAACATGATGAGCTGGATAAGCTTCATGGTGTAGTGTTTCGTTTGGTTGATCAGTTGTGTAATTGTCTACCTAACGAGAAGCAGGAGACTCTTCGTATGGCATTGACTCAAATTGAACAGATGGAGAAAGATCAACCGACACTTATTGGATTGGAAGCGGTCTCGACCTGGATTCGCAGCAAGATGGAAAACAAGCCAATCGTGGAGATTTGGAATGAAAACCGAATTAGGGCACGGTTGAACAAGATGAAATCTTGCTGAATACCTTTCGCAGCAGAGAAAAGTACCATCTGATAATGCCCATTAAATCCAACATGGGTTCAGCGTATCTGCGGCATAAAAATTCTCAAAAATCCCTCAAATTGCGAATTTGAGAAAAAAGAAGATGCTTGTTCCTTTCCGCCAGAGAAAATCCAATAACGCAAAGCGGAAACATGAGCACATTCGACAAGACCACCGAAGCAGGGTTCGGCCGGATCACCGGATCACTTATCGACATTCAAACACAATCAGAAGTTTCGAACGGGACTGTTGAGCTCTGGTACAAGGGCGCACTGGTCGATGTGCTCCTCGGCACCGCGACCAGCAAGGGTGACGGAACCTTCACTATTATCATCAGTGTAAAGGACGCCACCTATATAATGAGTAGGGCCGCGGGTTGTCGCCCTCTGTTCTTCGTCAAAGTGCATTACGGTGGTGAGGTGCATGAGTCCTTCTGTAAGGTCGATGGACAGGACGACATGCCTGCCAGAGAATTCAAATTTCCGGAAGATGGGGATGTTGAAAGCTTCGTGTTGGAGGTCATGTTCAAAAGCACTGATGCACCATACAATCAGATTTACCGAAGCTTCCGACTGGTGGATCTGGACGGTAATCCATTGCGCAACAGGAGGATAGCTGGAACGTTGAAGGCTGATGGCACTATTGTGGTGGACCTCGGCCAGCGCAATACGGATGGCCGGGGCTATTTCAGCCTTTCGGTGGCCGAGACCCCTGATCTGGCCATCGCCACGATCGGCACTGATGTCTTGACATTGCGTGTTGAACTTTACTATACCGAGAATGATGACATTTCCAGTTCTGTGGAAGTAGTTCTTGATGAGGAGTTCTCGGAATATGTGACAATGGATGTTCCCATTGATCCCATGGTCAAGGAAAACCAGTCTGTCACGATCGCTGATCTCAGTTCAGAGACGGGAAAGGTGCTTTCAGATGTAATGACCACCCATTTGGAACTCAACGGCCTTGATAGCCTAAAAAGCATTCGTGAGGCCGGATTTATTGACCCGTCCGAATTTGCGGGGCCAGAAGCTGAGGAAGCACAATGGCTCAATGCCCATTCCAGATTGGAGTTGACGTCCGCAAACCTGAAGATGAAGGACTTCT
>JAGYJL010000136.1 GCA_018402015.1 Flavobacteriales bacterium
TCCGGTGAAGTATATATATCTGAGAGGCGTTGCATGTTTGCATAACAAAATTATGTGGCTTTCGGTTGTCTTTAATGATTAACGTCAATCATCTTCAAATTTAGGATTGGCACTGTTGTCAACAGGAGGGAACAATGGAGTGTAGATCGATTCTCCACCATCAACTGCCAATGTAACTCCAGTTATGAAAGATGCAGCGGGCGAGCAAAGGAATACGACAGCAGCAGCAATTTCTTCCTCTGTTCCTAGTCTGTACGTCTGATTATTCTTTCCATAGGCACGCACCATTTCCTGAAATTGAGGAGCGTAACTGTTCAATCCGCTACTCTCAATAGTGCCAGGGGCAATGCTGTTTATTCTCACACCATTTCGTCCCCATTCGTTCGACAGTGTTTTTGTCAGGCTCTCAACCCCAGCACGTGCTGCAGCAGAATGAGCCATCATTGGGAAACCGTTTCTGTTGTTCATCAGAATGTTCACCACCGAGCCTCCGTTCTTGGCCATAAACGTTTCGTAAACCTGTTGTGTTAGAAAGAATGTTCCGGTAAGATTGGTTTCAACAACGGCATGCCATCCTTTTCGATTGATCAACTCGGCAGGTGATGGGAATTGTCCTCCACCGTTGTTGATCAGTACATCCAAAGCCCCGAATTGGTTCATTATTTCAGAAATGCAGTTAGCAATGCTGTCTTCATCTCTAATGTTGCACTCTAAGGCAACAGCATTGGAGCCATCAGATTCAAGAACTTTAAGTCCGGCTTCTAATTTTTCCATTTTTCTACTTGCTATGACCACATTGGCTCCTAGCTGTCCGAATTCACGCGCAATACGCAGACCAATACCCGTTCCGCCACCGGTTATCAGTACCACTTTTCCAGTAAAAAGTCCGTCCTTAAAAATTGTGTTAACCATGCTCAATTCTATTTTTCAATCGCTTTTAACACGGCTTCTGCAAACCGTTTTGTCTGATTTCGTCTTGTAAAAGTATCGTCACTGTTCACTTCCGAGACAAGAAGTTTAGGATGAAAGTAAACTTGTTCTAAATATGAAGCGACATCAGAAGCATTGGAGCAAATAGTAGCGTTGCCCCTGTTTGACAGAATTTGCTCTAAAGGTCCACAATCATTTTCCACCAGCAATATCGGTCTGCCGCTGGCTAGGTAATCGAAAACTTTAGCGTAGATCTGGTGCTTATCTGGCGTTGCCAAAAGCAATAACAAGTGTGAGGAAAGCATCTCCATGATAATATCCGCATGCGGCATCTTATCGGTGAATTTGATTTGACTTGCACGAGAATGTCCTTTGATGCGTGCTATCTGATCTGGATAAAAGTTCAATCCATAAAAGTTGACCTCAAATTCAGCTTCTGGGTTTTTGTCGAGAAACAATTGAAGGCCATCAAGAAATGTCTCAATGCGTTGAAAAGGATATAGTGTTCCAACGTGCGCAATTGAGAATTTGGGTTTCAACTCAACAACATTTTCGGGATTGAATTTTTCCTCGAAATAACCATTTAAGATCACGGGAATCTTGTCTTCCTCGCGCCCCGTTAATTCGGCAATCTGCTTGGAGAATATGGGTGCAGCGGTGGTGAGCAATGAAGCCGATTTTACCGTCTGCTTTTCAAACAGTTCGGTTAGGAAACTGAAAGCCCCAGAGGCATGGAAGTTCGTGCTCCAGCCGTCCCTGTAATCTCCTATCCAAGGAGTGTTGAACTTTGCACTCAAATTGGCTGCGTAATGAAACAAGATGAATGGCTCGCCAGTAGCAATGATCACATCGAACTTTTGCTCTTGCATCAGTTTTTCGGCAGTTTCATAAATCGTTCTCTTGCCATCAAGAGCAGCAATTCTACTTGATGATATTACCTCAAGGAACGAAAGAAGTTTCCGGAAAAAGACGCTTAGAATATCTGTTTTACCAATTAGTTTGTCGCGGAACGTTGGGTTGAATGGTGCACGTATAATTGTACCTTGTTCCAAGTTTTCTGTTGTGGTTACGCGGTTCTTACTTGGTAGATAACAGTCATTTGGTCCTGAAATTGGAATGTCCCAATGACGGGTAACCACCGTAGGTTCAATCCCAGATTCTTTTAAATAGAGATACCAACTGTAAGGTCTTTGTCCTCCAATGGAATTGTAGGGTGGAAAATCGTATGCTAGAATCAGCGCTTTTTTCACTGGTTGCGCTGCTCTACGTTGGTAAATCAATGGATAGGAGGTCTACTTCGAGCGGTAAATGATCTGCAATTTGAGGCAATTCTTGTTCGCCTCTATACCACATGATCGGAATTGTTGCATTCCAAGGGCCGAAATTCAACGGGTTATGATAAAACCCGAAGGCCTTCAATTGATTGGCCAGTTTAGAATCAGGTTGAGCGTAACTCTTCATTGAATCAAAGCCCTTCCTGGAAACTTCGCTATCCAAGAATGCCATCATCTTTCGCCCATTTTCTGCAGAAGGGAGAAACATATCACAAATCATTATGTGTGTCTTTTCAATGAAAAAAACCACGTAGCTCAATTCGTCTCCTTTGATTTTGAGAACTAGAAATTTCTTATTTGGGTTGGAGACTATCCACGTATCATGGTCAGCGCCTCGTTGGATGGCAGTTTTTTCCGAATCTACTTCAACTTTTCGTTGAAACGAAGTAGAAATAGCCGGACTAGCAGTGGCGATAGAAAACTCACTCTTGAAGAACTTGGTTTTGTTGAACTTGGATAAGAATGCTGGTCGTGCAAATTCTTTCAATTCTCCACAATACACCCAACCTGATCTGGTATAGGAAACTACCGATTGACTGGAACCGATAACATATGCAAATGAATTTGGAGAAAGACGGATCATCTCACGAAAGCACTGTTTCATTAGGCGTCTGTAAACACCTTTTTTAGCATGCTGTTCATTAATGAATTCATCTCCAGACTGATAGATGATTTTAGGTTCTGTACCAAAAGCAGGTTGTGGAATCAATGAGACGAATCCCACAATTTGCTTTGTGAAATGGTCGTAAGCGGCATATCCGATAAAATCTGCGGTTGGGTTTTCCAGGTATTTCCAACGTAGACATTCCTCCGATATTGAACCGTTGAAAACGTCCCGAATATAATCAATTACGAGATGGAAGTTCGTCTTATCGACCTTAATGAGGTCGTAAGAAAAATCTTCGGGTCGTTTGAGGTATTTAGATTCTGCTGACAAATGATGTCAAATAGGTCAGCTCAAATATAGAGATGTTCCTATTCCTGTCGCTCGTAGGCGCCAATGTCTACCTGAGAACCATTTGGTCGGAAATTGCCGATCACATCTGTGCTTAATATACTTGGGAATGCGTTTGCGATACTTGGTTTTCCGGTATTCATTGCAGGAGATAGCGTGTCCAATTCAAAATTCTGATCTACT
>JAGYJL010000137.1 GCA_018402015.1 Flavobacteriales bacterium
CTTCCACCGCAAATTCTGCCCAATCATCCAATTCTTGATTAACGAATTCTTTGGCGGTTTTTGGTTCCAGGCCCAAGGAATTTCCACAGAAATAGGTGGCAGGTTTTCCATTCAACTTGGGATGGTAGAAAAGATTTCTGTAATCTTTTAACGGATCTACTGCATCCAACTGTTGCGCAAAGCTTTTTGTATTCTCGAACTGCATGCGGCAAATGTCGTGATTTCGATGAATGAACAGAATATGGCCCGAAGGGGCTATTTGTTCACTTATATCTAGCTGATAGATTTGCACCATGGGGAAGAATTATTTTTTCATGGTTGCTACAACGTTCTTCTTCGCAGCCATTATGTTGTCTGGCTGTTTCAAGAAAAAGGAGCAGGCGATAGAGTTGTGTTCCAACACTTGTCAATATGCCTATGATGGAGAATGCGATGATGGAGGGCCGAATTCTCAGTACAGCTTGTGCGATTGCGGTACCGATTGTGCCGATTGTGCAGAGCGTGCCGAAGCGGATTGTAATGGAAGTTCAAGTTCTTCGAGTAGCTCTTCTTCTAGTGGCGGTGTAACTGGCCCGACCGGTGGATTCAGTAGTTCGAGTTCAGGTGGATCATCCAGCAGTTCTAGTTCTGGTGGGAGTTCGTCATCAAGTTCTTCGGGGGGAGTTCTTCTGCCACGGTTCAGTTTCATTTGCAAGGAACTTACTCTGGTAGATCACTGCAGTGTCTGTTGCCACTTACCATCAAGGTTTATAAAGTGCCCAGTATAACGGGAGTCAACTACTGTCAATATGGTTCTTCAGAATGTTCATGCGGAGCATCTTTCTTTAACAATATTCCTAGCAGCAGTCAGCCGCAGAGTTATGGCACACAATCCATAAACATTGCCGATAGTTCTCCTGCATGCGGGGCATCTGGAGTTGCCAGTTTTACATTGCCTGTCGGTAATTACATGTATCGTTGGGAGTCAACAGTATGCTGTAATGATGGTGGTTGGAACAAAAAGTGTTTTGGTTACAACGGAAGTTTCACTGTTTCCAATTCTGATACACAGCAGGCATGTAAAAGCATACAGGTGTACATGCCAAATTTAGCAACGGGTAACACGGCAGGATTGTCTTGGATTCAGAACAACTGTCCGTTTTAAGTTATATTCAATAAAAATTGTTGGTTGATGAAATTTACATTCCATTTTAATCGTTTTCCCTTTTTCGCTGTGCTGTTAGTCGGACTGACGATTCTACTCCAAGGATGCTTCAAGGACAAGAATGCCACAGAAGAAGTTTGCGATAACACTTGCCAGTACGCTTACGATGGGCAATGCGATGATGGTGGGCCGAATTCTCTGTACAGCCTTTGCGATTGTGGTACGGACTGTGCCGACTGTGGCACCCGTGAAGTTTCAGACAACGATTGTTTGGACGGGAGTTCTTCCAGCAGTTCGGGTTCATCCGGTAGCAGCTCGTCCAGTTCAAGCAGCTCTGGTTCTTCGAGCTCCGGTGGAGGAGGTTATACTATGAATGACATTGATGGTAGTTGGGAAGGTACTTCTCCTGGGTTTACTATTCAGAATCTGGATTTGTGTAGCGATGGCTCTTTCCGTTTTGAAGATCTTATTCCAATCGGAACTTACGTAGATCAGGGCACATGGACGCTGCAAGGCTCAACACTTACGCTTAACGGAAGTAATACTGTCGTTTACACGATACAAAGTGTATCTGGCTCTGCTTTGCAATTGTACGTTGTAGGAGGCGGATACACCACCACCTTTACACTACAGTCAGATAATCCATGTACGATCACTGGCGGAAGTTCAAGTAGCTCTAGCGGAAGTTCAAGTTCAGGTGGTTCTTCCAGTTCAAGCTCATCTGGCGGTGCGGTTTCCTGTGGTTCAACTGTTACCGATATTGACGGCAATACCTATCAAGTGGTGCAGATAGGCGATCAGTGCTGGATGAGATCTAACCTGAGGGTAAAACGTTTCAGGGACGGGTCGGTCATTTCCGAACAACCGTTCTCTACCAACGGGGGGGAATCTTGGCTGTTGACGAACACTGCCGGCTGGACCTATCCGGGTGGGTCATCGTCCAATCAGCAGCAACTCGGACTTCTCTACAGCTTTGAGGCCGCGACCGATGTGAGGGGACTCTGTCCATCCGGCTGGCGGGTGCCGACCCGTCAGGACGTTGAGCAGCTGATAGGTCATTTCGGCTCGGCCCAGGCCGCGGCCTACGCATTGAAGGCGACAAGCGGCTGGTGCTCCTACAATCCGTTTGATGAGGTGACCATGTGTGGAAACGGCAACAACAGCTCCGGATTCACAGCATATCCTGCTGGTTTTATAGACTTGCAGATTGGGAGGCCCGCACAGGACATAGGATATTGGTTCGCACTAAATGCGACATTGCCCGATTATGTGCAACAGGCCCTGAGTCTGCAATCGATCACTTGGGAGCCCGCCTCAACGAACCCCCCGGCACAGATTGCCGAGCTGGACGCGAACACGGCTATCAGTTGCCGGTGCGTAAAAGATTGATTGGGTGAGTAGGATTTTCGTTAGGCTTCTTGCCAACGCCATTCTGATCTGGAGCTTCTCGTGCTTCTATTTTTTCAACCCCTATTACAGTAGTTTGCTGAATGCCGATACCAAGAATACCATCTTGGTGTTGGCCATTCTACTTTCGGTCATCAGTTTGGTGGAAGCGCTGTTTCTAGCGAAGCAGAAAAGGTTGAATTACGGTCTGAAACTGTGGCTTTCGCTCAAACAGCTTTGGAAGTCGAGTAGAGCAGCTATTCGAAATCCGAAGGATGGATTTAAAATCAGTGCATCAGCCAAACGGAATCTGCTCTTCGCATTGGTAAAATTCTTCTTCACACCCATCATGATCAAGTTTGCTGTGGGTAATTTCAATGCCATCCAATTCAAGCTGAATTTCTTCGCTTCGCATGAACTGGATTGGTTTTCCGTAGCGTTTTTCAACGACCATTTCTATGGATTGGCTTTGGCAATGATCTTTTTGATAGACACAGGTTTCTTTGCCTTCGGATATTTGTTTGAAGCGAGTTGGCTGAAGAATAAAATACGCTCTGTTGACACGTCCTTTTTCGGTTGGTTTGTAGCCTTGGCTTGTTATCCACCATTTACCGATTCATTTGCCAAATGGGCTCCATGGCATACGAACGATCATGCTTGGTTCGGTTTTCCTGAAACTACGTTTGCGATCCGCATCGTGCTATTGCTATTGCTGCTCGGTTATGTTCCAGCCACTGTTTCACTCGGCACCAAATGCTCC
>JAGYJL010000138.1 GCA_018402015.1 Flavobacteriales bacterium
ACCGGTAACCGATAAGGTTGTTGATGCACCATTACAGATGCTGGTGGTACCTGTAATGCCTGTTGGAATCACCGAGGAACTTTGACCGGTGATAGTAACTTCATCTTGCGAATCTGCACAACCACCGTTAAGAAGTGTCCATCGGAAAACATTTGGGCCAACCCCCAATGACGTGATTCCAGAGTTCGGAGTAGTCGGAGAAGTTATTGTACCTGTACCGCTGACCAGCGTCCAAGTTCCTCCACCAGTTAGAGGAGCATTTCCTGCTAGGGTAGCCGTTGTACTGCAAAGTACCTGATCAGCTCCTGCATTTGCTGCAGTGAACTGATCCACTGTTACACTAAGTGAAGCACAGGTAGTAGTATTGCAATTGCCGCTATAACGCACATAGTAAGTTGTGTTACTTGTAGGAGACACCGTGATGCTGGCACCTGTTCCCGCTGATGATCCACCACAAGAACCAGTGAACCATTGAATGACAGCTCCTGTACCTAGGGTACCACCTGAAACAGATAACGTTGCAGATGAGCCACTACAGATACCGGTTGGTCCAGAGATGCTTGTAGGCGCCACCGATAAGGATTCTACGGTAACAGTTACTGACTGACAACTTGTGTTGAAACTACATGGCGCTGGGTTTTCATATCGTCCATAATAAGTTGTGGTCGTTGTAGGGCTAACAGATAAACCATTTCCAGAACCAACCAAGGTGCCTCCGCAGCTAGATGTATACCATCTTATTACTTGACCGGTTCCGCCACCTCCACCACTTAGCGTAAGTGTAGTACTTTGACCGCTACAAATTGTTGTTGCCGATGCTGATGCAGATGTTGGGTCTGCAGAAAGTATGTTAACAGGAAGAGTCCAAGTTCGTGCAGTGACGCTGGATCCACATGTGTTATTCCCACGAACAGATACAGTAACATTCCCTGAACCTGAAGCACCGATATTAATGGTCACGGCAGTGCCCGTGGATGTATAGGTCACAGGAGAACCCGCAACGGCTGTCTGGCTATTGGCAGTCAAAGTAGCGCTTGCAGTACCAGTGGTGGTAATTGTCCAAGTATAATCTATGGCAGTTGTCCCATTGATACCCAGACCATTAACAATCGAATAATTATAGCTACCCCCTTGACAGATGGCCGTTGGAGCACTTGATGCAGTAGGTGTAGGTGGAACAGAAGTGTAAGCATTTACCGTGGTGCTCTTGGAAGAAGTACTGTTGTTACATGCGTTAGAAGCTGTTACGCTAACCGTAAACGTATTAGAATTTGGTGCCGGAAACGAAATAGTGGTACCACCATTTCCTGTAATGCTTCCTGGAGCTACGCCTGAAACCGTCCAAGCATAGTCAGCAGCACCGGTCACACCTGGAACACTAAAGGATACGGTGGAACCAGAACAAACTGGGTCAGGTCCAACAATATCCTGCAATGGGTCAAGTACTGGACAGCTACAATAAAATGATTGCCAAGCATTGTCAGTGTAAATCTCCAAACATCTCGTTGTAGTGTTGTAGATGATCAGACTATTGGCGGGCGAAGCAATTGCATTCCTTTGTGCAAACGTCATTCTAGGAATAAGCATTCCTTTCGAATTTGAAGCAATGTCCAGAATAGCGGATGCATCTGGCGTGGTGGTATTGATACCCACACTTCCTTGCACTTCCAAGGTCCCGCCTATTTCTCCATTTCCCGTAATATCAAAACTGGCAGCCTGTCCTGTGCCGAAATTATTATTCACGGTTCTGTTCTCTACAAAGCCAGACCCCGTAGATGCTGCCAAAAGCAACCATTGTGACCCGTTCCAGTAATAGAAACCATCAGGTCCAATGGCTCCTCCTACGTTGTACACCAATAAGGCTGCTGGTTTTGTCCCTGAAATGGGAGATGCGCTACTGGTCAATGCCATCCGTGGTACAACAAACCCCTGAGCCGATGAATTCAGCTCTAGAATTGCAGCATTGCTCCTAGCGGGTGGCGTAACAGAATAATCTATCTGCACACCGTCTGTTTGCGCAACGGCCATTTGAGAAAACATCGATATGAGGAAGGCCGCAATAGCCATCCGTCCCATTGTTCGGATACTCATATTGTAGTTGCCGACCAGAGAATTGAACTTATTCGGGTTCAAATTCATGACAGGCGCGTCATGAGCTGCCTTATTGGTAATTCCGGTTCTGAGTTTCAAAATCAGCAAGTAAAATATTTTCATCTGTGCAAGATTTGAGGATAATGGAAACGTGAATTTAACAAATGTTTTATGTATGCAACATATTTTTTCACCTTAGAATCATTTTTATGGATGAAAATCGTTGTTTCATGGCCTTCACAACATAATTTATCGGGAATTTAATAGGGCTACAAGCTCATCAATACTGATTTGTAGCGGTTGCCCGTTTCAAAGAAGGATGGGAATTTTCCAATTCTAGCTCGACTGTCACTGAGGGTTCTATTGCTTATACCTGCCGTGAGAGGTAACAGCTTATTCAGCTTTCAGTTGATGCTGCCAACAGTACTTTACTTTGGTTGAATAATAGTGGTCTCACCCTCGGTAAGGAGCGCGTGGCAGCCACCACGGCTTTGAACTGGGCGGGGAGAACATACATTGTTGCCGCCTTGGCCTCCCTTACCACCTTGCTGTATTACATTATGCGCTACATGGGCAGTAGAGATTGATTCTCTGCTGTCACCACTAAGCAAAAACGCCCCAACGATGATTCGTTGGGGCGTTTTCTTTTACTTCAAATTATACTGCGCTATTCAGCCGAAACAACCTTGATGTTGTCATCAAATACACGGTCAATCAATAACCTACGCGGATCGATGGCTGCTTTGGCCGGAATCGTATCCAAGGTAACGGTAAACGTCATTTCAGGTTGATCGATCTTCACGCGTTCCTGATAGATCAAATGCTCTTCATCTCCATCAAGCACACCGATATCCACCCAATCGTTCATCGGGAATTTGGTCTCGTTGCCCATGGTATCGGCACTCATTTTCACCGCTTCGATCTTCATCGTCAGTTCGTACTTACCGTTATCGAGTTTCTTGTAACTCGCTTCCTTCATGCGATTATCGTAAAGCGTGATCTTTTTGAACCAGTCGTTGATCAAGTACTTCAAGGTATCAGGCACTTTCGGTTCCAAATGCTTTAGGAAATCCAACGAAGAAGAGTAGGGCGGGCCTACATATTTGAACTCATCCAAGTAATTGCGCATGGCCAAATTCACCTTGTCTTCGCCAATGTAATCCTGCAAAGCAAAGAGAATGAGGCTTCCTTT
>JAGYJL010000139.1 GCA_018402015.1 Flavobacteriales bacterium
AGGACGTATTTCTTGGACCCGCCAAGGACAACCTGTTTTTCAGTATACTCGATGGGAACGTATCCGCATGGTGTGCGAGGAACTTGGCCCAACATTCATTAAGCTAGCACAGGTTCTCAGTAACAGGCCAGATATGTTACCCGCTCCACTCATTCAGGAGTTGGAAAAGCTTCAGGATAATGTGCCGCCTGTTCCGTTTGCCGAAGTAAAAGCAACAATTGAACTTGAACTCGGCAGAAAGCTCGAGGACATTTTTCAGGCGTTTAACGAAAAGCCGCTTGCAACAGCTTCAATAGGTCAGGTCCATAAAGCCCGATTGGTTACTGGTAAAGAGGTGGTGGTTAAAATCCAACGACCCGGGGTTAAGGATATGGTCTACCGAGACCTTGCCATTCTTAAAGACGGAGTGTCTCGTGCCGAACGCTATTTAAAAAAGCAGGGCATTCTGAATGCCATGGATATGGTTCGTTCATTCGAGCGGAGCATGCACAAGGAACTAGATTATCGCACAGAGGCGAGAAATTTAGAGCGTTTCCGAAACCTATATAAAGACTACAAGAACTTTTACATACCCAGATCTTTCCGCGACTACAGTACCGAGAAGGTGATGGTAATGGAGTTTGTCAGCGGGTGTAAGATATCGGATGTAGCTCAGATACGAGCTTGGGGTTTAGACCCGAGAAAAGTTGCAGAAAATGGTATGGATATCTATCTGACTCAAATATTTGAGTTCGGTATTTTCCATGCTGATCCACATCCAGGAAACGTATTGGTTCGTAAAGACGGAGTGATCTGCTTACTGGATTTTGGAATGGTTGGTACTCTTATGCGTAAGGATAAGTACGCATTTGCTGGAATTTTTGTGGGTATGGCAGAGCATGATCCAACAAAAATGGCGAGCAACCTCAAAGCATTGGCCATTGACCATGGAATTACCGACATGCGTCAGTTGGAATATGAATTGAACGAACTGATAGAGGATTTTGCTTCTTTGAACGTGGACGAAGCGAGCATCGCTGACACGGTTGAGCGACTTCAGAAAATAATGTTCGATCATCAGGTAAGAGTGCCTGGTGATATTTTCTTGATTTTCCGAGCATTTGCAATTCTAGAAGGAATTGGAAAGACCATTCACCCACATTTTAACACCTACGATTTCATACGTCCGTACGGACTGAAGTTGATGAAGGAGAAGTATTCTCCCCAGAATATTTGGCACGATGTGAATCAACGCCTCACATCCATGAATGCGTTCCTCACTTCTTTTCCAAAAGACGTGCGCGAAATTCTGGATAAGACCCGAAACGGAAAGATCCATTTTGAGGTTGAGCTACAAGGCTACGGCTATCTGCTCAAGAAAATGGACAGCATTGCTAACCGAATGGCCATCACATTCCTCATTATGGCCTTTATTATCGGTTCTGCCATCACCATGACGGTTGATTGGGGTGATCGTATCGGTTACATCTATGGCTTGCCCGAAATAAGCGTTTACGGCCTTTGGTGTGCGGGTATTCTAATGTTGCTCCTCTTCTACTCTATTATCCGTAGGAGGAAGTACAAATAGCGTTAATCAAACACAGCGATCGTTACCCCTTCGGTTTCTGACGGCCAACTAGGCACGTGCAGTTCGCGTTGGTTGAAATTCAGGTCTATTGTCTCTTGTTGGTCCGTTGGAAAGAAAACATCTACACCGGTTAAGAATGATGTGAAAGAAAATAGTCCCACTGCGCTTTCATCTGTTTGTCCGTTTCCGTCATCGTAGAGGAAGTAGGCAATGGTTGTGTTGCTCTCTGATGCGAATTCCTGCGTACTAAGGTCGTACCCTTCCACTGTCATTACGTCCCGGTTGTAAATAACCGCTTGGCTTGATGTGAACGAAATAACAACAGCTTGATCATCATCTTCGGGCAGGCTTGCAAGTAGTGTTCCTGCCAAGGAACTGGCCGGAGGAAATGCGCGTAAGTAAACAAGCGCATCTGTAGTTAAGAATGGCTCTCGGTAGTAATGAAGTTTACGGTCTGCTGGATCAGCAGAAATAACCTCAAACTCATAATGAACATTTTCCTCGGCATTGAAACTTCCCCACCTTCCTTCAACATTCGTGGTGTAGGTAAACAACGGGTTGCTACTCGTTCTTTCGCCCGTTAATGAATTCAGCTTATACACATTTACAGTAGCGCCTACGAGGGCTTGGTTTTCTCCGAGTGTTAACACCTTTCCGCTAACCGTTCGCTTATCGTCAGAAACGATTGCGCTTGAGTTTGGAGATTCACCTCTAAAGAATTCAAACATTTCTAAGAACGTTTGTTCGGATGTGGCAACCTCATAATGGTCTTTTAAATCAAGAGACACATTTGTGGCCCCAGGTATATCGTCTCCAGCAACAATAGCATCGTATGGAGAATAAATATTGAGTGTTGGAACTTCTCCGTTCGGTCCGGCAGGGGCTGATTGCGGACTGCTTCCAAGGTGAACGTAATGTGCAACTTTCTGTGCTCGTGTTGCATCTGATAGGTAGTCGTATCCTAAACCTCCCCCAGCACTATGTCCAACCAATTCGACCTGAGTGGCGCCCGTAGTCATTAATACATAATCAATGAAATCGTTGAGAGCATTGACTGACGAGCCTCCTCCTAATGAATTCCAATCGAAAACGTACGTACTGGTGCCGCAATAGCCGTTCTGCGTAAATCGTTTAACCTGCCCTGCATAGGTGTCTCCAGATGCTAAAAACCCGTGGCACATTATAATCGGGTTATATGATGTATCGCACACAGCCGGTGTTCCATCATCATCAATAATGATATCATCTTCCTTCTTACAAGAAGATAACATGAATGTAAAAGCGATAAAGATCAGAATTGTGTTTCTCATTGTATTGAAGTTTAGGGAACTCCAATATAATAGAAACTGGGTTACGATCATGATCCCAGAACAACCATCAACACTTGGATCCACCCGATAATGAAACCAATTACAGCTCCGATGTATTCAATGAATTTGAACTCCTTTTTCAGCAACATCATTATCAGGTCTTCGAGCCTTTCGGGAGACAAGAGTCCGACCTTTTCTTTTATGATGTGTTCTACATTGAATCGTTCTTCAATGTTGGCCATATAGCTGTCGATCATTGCAGGAACAGATTCGTCTACCTCTTCCATAACCGTGTCTTTAAACTTGGTTCTTCGCTTAT
>JAGYJL010000014.1 GCA_018402015.1 Flavobacteriales bacterium
GCGCTTGGCAATCCCAGCGAGCAGTTGATTCCTTCGTGCCTTGCTTGGATGCTGCTAAAGCCTTATGGAAACAAAAAACCGGATACTCCCGCAAAAATTGGAAGTATCCGGTTGGGTGGAGCCGGAGGGATTCGAACCCTCGTCCAAACAACAGACCTGTGGGCCTTCTACATGTTTATTCTCAACTTGATTGTCGGGACCGGTCCGGCAAGAGACGACCTAACTGATCCTTATCCTCTGAGATTTTCGTCCGTGGGCCGAGAAAACCCTTGGCTTATTCCTACCTGTCGATGCCCCGTTAACCGCACTGTAGGACGCTGTTGCGGCTGGGACAGCTACTGTTTAAGTCTAACTTAAGCAGCTAGCGCGAAGTTTGATTCGCCTAGTATAGTTCGGAACGTTTGATTACGGATGATCATTCCAACACCCGACATGCTTACCTCACCGACCTTGCTGCTGTCAAAACCTGTCGGCCCCATAAATAAAGAACGTGCTACAAAGGTAGCCAATGCCAAAGCACATATTTCGTACCAATACTGAATAACGGAAATAATGGCAGAATGGATGAGTAGAAAAGCTACCCGTCAGTCACGCAATAACTGAAGTACGTGCGCCAGTTTGGTCTTAAGTTCCTTTCTATGAATGATCATATCCAAAAAACCATGTTCGAGGAGGAATTCCGAGGTCTGAAAACCTTCGGGCAACTCTTTCCCTATCGTTTCTTTAATAACACGCGGACCGGCAAATCCGATCAAGGCTCCTGGTTCTGCCACATTTAGATCGCCCAGCATGGCGTAAGATGCTGTAACACCACCTGTTGTAGGGTCTGTAAGTAACGATATGTAGGGCAACTTGGCATTTGCCAATTGAGCCAATTTAGCCGATGTCTTGGCCAATTGCATAAGACTGAAGGCCGCTTCCATCATTCGTGCACCTCCAGATTTGGAAATTATCAACAAGGGTACTTTCTCTTCCAAACATTTATCAACCGCGCGAGCAATACGTTCGCCTACAACCGACCCCATAGAGCCTCCGATAAAACTGAAATCCATACAGGCGATCACAATTCTCTCACCTTCCAACTTTCCAATGGCTGTTCGTATTGCATCGGTCAGTTTAGTCTTTTCGGTAGTCTCTTTTAGGCGTTTGACGTAAGGTTTGCTATCCTCAAATTTCAGAGGATCGGCCGATGACAACTGCTCGTTGAAAATCTCGAAATGGCCTTCATCGAACAAAATGTGAAAGTATTCTCTTGAGCCTATCTTCTGATGATGACCACAACTACCGCAAACCCAAAGATTTTCTTCGTTCTCTGCAGTTGGGATAATAGCTCCGCAATCCTTGCCTGGGCACTTTATCCAAAGACCTTCGGGTGTTTCCTTCTTCTCCTTGGTTGAAGTTGTTATTCCTCCCTTTATGCGTTTAAACCAGCTCAAGTTTTTAGGAATTGAATTGTTTCGTTGAAGCTATGCAGAATACACTGCGCAGCTTTCGCACGTATTAAGCAATCGTGATCTTTTCTTCCAAGTAAACGTCTTGGATGGTGTTCAGCAATTCCACTCCGACATTCATCGGTTTTTGGAATGCTTTTCTGCCAGAAATAAGACCATGACCACCTGCTCGTTTGTTGATAACCGCTGTTTCAACCGCTTCAGCTAGGTCGCTTGCACCTTTTGATTCTCCACCGGAATTGATCAGGCCGATTTTACCCATATAGCAGTTAGCAGCTTGATAACGACAAAGGTCAATTGGGTTATCCGAACTCAATTTGCTATAAACATCAGGATGCGTCTTACCAAAACCAATGGCATTGAAGCCTCCGTTGTTGGTAGGCAATTTCTGCTTGATAATGTCAGCCTGTATCGTAACTCCAATATGATTTGCCTGTCCCGTAAGATCAGCTGCTGTATGGTAATCGATACCATCTTTCTTAAACCCTGGGTTTCTCAAATAGCACCACAACACGGTGGCCATACCTAATTCGTGAGCATATTCAAACGCTTCCGCTACTTCTTGTATCTGACGATCACTTTCTTCAGAACCGAAATATATGGTAGCGCCAATAGCTTTAGCTCCCATGTTCCATGCACTTTCTATTGTTCCGAACATGATCTGATCGTAGGTATTCGGATAGGTCATCAATTCGTTATGATTGATCTTAACGATGAATGGAATCTGATGTGCATATTTTCTAGAGCAGGCGGCCAAAACACCGTAGGTAGATGCAACCGCATTACAACCGCCTTCTATGGCCAATTTAACGATGTTCTCAGGGTCGAAATAAATTGGATTTGGAGCAAAACTCGCAGCAGCAGAATGCTCAATTCCTTGATCTACCGGAAGTATGGAAACATAACCGGTACCGCCTAAACGACCATGACCGTAGATTGCTTGCATACTGCCCAAAACCTGATTGCTTCTGTTGGTATCTGCAAATACCCGCCCAACAAAATCTCCGCCCGGAAGCGTGAACATTTCTTTTGGAATTGTGGTAGTTTTATGATTTAGCAGCGAATCTGCGTTTGAACCAAGTAATTCTACAATCTTATCGTAAGCCATTTTGCTGATTTTTTGAGAGGCACAAAGCTAAAAATTTCTGCATCTGTGAAATGGCAGAGATTCAGCCGTTTGCCATTAGAACGGATAACCGATTCCGAGGTTAAGATTGACATCAGACCACTGGAAATATTTGACAGCCCAGCGATCATTCTCCGGCCGGCCAGGATCATGTAATGGCGTGGCCACATCAAATCGGATAATGAAGAAGCTAAAATCGAGACGGATACCAACTCCCGCGCCTAAAGCAAATTCCTTGTAAAAGTCTTTGAATTGGAACAAACCCCCTGGTCGGTCGTCATCTTGTCTAATGAGCCAAACGTTACCGGCATCTGCAAACAGCGCGCCTTTGAACCACCTGTAAATATCAAACCGATACTCGAGGTTGAATTCCAGCTTGATATCTCCGAACTGGTCGAGCAGGTTCAAAGAATCTGGCAACGATCCTGGACCCAAAGACCGTGCAGTCCATGCCCGAATACCATTTGCTCCACCTCCAAAGAATGCACTTTCAAACGGTAGCGCACCTAGGTTCTGTAACGGATAACCTAGTCCATGGTTTGCGCGCACCACTAACTGACTGAAATTGGTTACCTGCCAATATCTACGGTAATCGATCTCATATTTCAGGTACTGTGCAAATGGTATATCAAATATCCTATAGCTGTTGTTTGCATCTTTCGGAGCTCCAACGGCCGCCATTACACCTCTTAGTATGTTCCCGGAACTTTCAAGCCTGATTTTGAAATAGCTAAAGTTACCTTGCTTGTTCACTCTCTGGTTTGAGAATATATAAGTGTAATTGGTTGTAGTTGTTAAGTGAGGCGCAAATGTGTTAGCGAGTAATCTATCCTGCAGATTACTTATCCTCACCAAAAACGAATCAGATTCATTGTAAATATTTACAAAGTTGACCTCTATTGGATTGAGAAAGTGCCTTGCGTTCTGGTTCTGCATCCATTGATAGCCAAATTTTGCATTGAAAACAGACCGTGTGTAGTCTGGCCTTTGTTGGTATCTGTAACCAACAGATACGGTCGATTTTGGATCACCATAACGAACAACACGCTGGGGTTTAAACGGAACAAGAAGCTTAGGGAATACCAAACTTATTTCCGGGTTGAGTTCTATTGTATTAAAAACAGACAATATGCCTGAGGTTTGTTCCTCAATGTTTCTAGCCACCACTTGTGTTTCCAAACCACCTGTGAATTTGAATTGAAGAATCTCCGCTCCTCTAAAAAGATTCTTGTTCTTGTACGTGAACGTACCGGAAACCCCCAGATTTCCTTCCGTGTTGGTGCCTTGCATCTCTATCGCGTAAGATTGCCTTAGACCAGGTGTGAGATTGATCCTACAATCTAGAACGCGTGAACCATCGCCTTCAACAGCCTCTTGATAAGACATGTTTATGAATTTGTATGCACGTAAACCCGATAGATACTGATAGGTAAGTTCTCCGCGTTTAACCCGATACAGATCACCCGTTTTGAAAAAGATCTTATCAAGCAGCATTTCTGGCCTATGCCTGAATTTTCCTTGATAGATGAAATGGACACCGTTGTATACGAGCGTATCGTATTTACCCGCATTGGCCAATTTGTGGTCATAATCGGTATGAACATAAATATCTCGAATAGTGTAGGTCTGATGTCCTTGAACTGCTGTTGACGTATCCTTGAGTTCGGGGTCTGCTATGTAAATGGAAACATCCACCTCATGCGTTCCAAGATTCGAATCAACTTTTAACCGCACATAATCGTCCGAAAAGGCGTAGTAGCCATTGCTTTTCAGATTTCTTTCTATCCGTTCCCTGTCTTCTTGAAACTTTTCAACGTCATAATTCATTCCATCTCGGAGAATACGATCCCTTCCCCTAGCTGGGCGTGTCAATCTTGCCAATCGAGGGTCTTCAATATTGTACTCGATCTTTCGCACTGTATAAGGCGTTCGACTTTCCACTGTGTAAATGGCCTTTGCTTTCTTGCGCTTCAGATTGAACTCCACGGTATCTGTAACCATAGCGTTGAAATGACCCTTTCCGCGTAAGTATATTTCTAGTTGTTCTGCCGATTTATGGGTAATGAGTGGGTCGAATATTACGGGTTCCTCGCCTATATCTTCCAACCATTCCCAGAACGAACGTCTTCTATCCTTTGGATCTTTACCTTTTGCCTTACGCTTAAGATTACGTTTCTGATTCTTTTCCTCAAGAATCTCTACGCGTTTCTCTAGTTTTTCTCGATTAACGAGATTGTAAACCTGAAGGTGAAATCGGTAAAATCCAAGTACTTTTCTATTCGGTTTCTGCCGAATGAAGCTTTCAAGATCTCCTTTCGAAACGACTTTACTATCGTTCTCGATCACGTTTTTGGTTAGAAGATACTCGCCATCTGCCAACTTTCGAGTAGGCGAACAAGACACCGCAAACAGAGCCAAGGACAGAATAAAAAGCGATGTGAGGTGTTTGATCGTCAAATTGTTTTGAATTTCTGACCTTTGGGCAAAGTTAGAAGAGCTTTCCTACTCTACACAAAGACCTATCCAAGCCTTGTCTATTTCAGCAGCTGATATCAAATTCGTTAGGTCATTACAACAGAAAAAGTTCCGTAAGGAACACGGAATGTTTGTAGTTGAGGGGGTCAAACCGGTACAGGAACTACTGGCTTCTGGTTTGCATATTGAAACGATTTACAGCACCGAAACCGATGATCATACCGCTCCGAACGTAGATGTTGTATCTATATCAAAGAAAGAACTTGAGCGGATTTCAGCGCTGAAGACGCCAAATAAGACCTTAGCAACTGTTAGAATTCCGACAGAAAAGTCCATCGATTGGCAAAGACCGTTGTTGCTAATGCTTGATGGCATTTCCGATCCAGGAAACCTTGGCACCATTATTCGCACCGCCAAATGGTTCGGTGTATCACAGGTCATTTGTTCTCAAGATTGTGTTGATGTCTACGACCATAAAGTTGTTCAGAGCACAATGGGAGCTCTTTTTCATGTGGATATGATCTACACATCATTGCAAAGTGCTTTGGAAGCAGGAGCTATCCACGGATTTCATTCAGTAGGAGCTGCAATGAATGGGAATTCACTTTACGCCATAGAAAAGACCAATAAGACCATTCTGGTCATTGGTAGCGAATCGCATGGAATTAGCGCGGAAATTCTAGCACGCTGCAATGAGCATTGCACCATTCCAAATAGAGAAAAGGAGCAGCGAGTTGAATCGCTCAATGCTGGAATTGCCACTGCAATCATTTTAGCCGAACTTACTCGGAACAGATGAAGGTAGACAAGGTAATATTGGGCATTGACCCAGGAACGGTGATCATGGGTTACGGGGTAATTCACATTGAGGGAAAGAATGTGAAAGTGCTGACCATAGGTGTCATCAAGTTGGATAAACTGAACGACCATCCTACTCGTTTGAAGAAGATCTTTGACAGAACTGTTGAGATCATTCGTGAATATCACCCCGACCATATGGCCATTGAAGCACCATTCTTCGGGAAGAATGTTCAGTCTATGCTGAAATTGGGAAGAGCGCAAGGAGTTGCCATTGCAGCGGCCTTGTCGCAAGATGTTCCTATTTCAGAGTATTCACCAAAGAAGATAAAGCAATCCATTACAGGTAACGGAAACGCCAGTAAAGAACAAGTAAGTGGTATGCTTGAAAATCTACTGAATGCCAAAATGGACGATCTGCCACTTGATGCTACAGATGGTCTTGCTGCGGCCATGTGCCATTACTTTAACAGCAGCGGTGTTTCTTCCAGCTCTAAGAGTTACTCGGGTTGGGCTTCTTTTTTAAAGGAAAACCCAGATAGAAAAGCTTAATTGAAATTGGCCGAGATAGTGGCCGCAAGCATTTCTAATTCCTCAGCGGACATAGTTAGCTTCGGTTTTGCGAAGTTCATGTCATTAAGTGCATTGATAGGAATAAGATGAACATGTGCATGCGGAACCTCTAAACCAATAACCGTAACGCCAATGCGTTCGCAAGGCACAGCTTTTTCCAATGCAATTGCCACCTTCTTCGCAAACCGCATCAGATCAATGTATAGTTCATCTTCAACATCAAATAAGTAATCCACTTCATTCTTAGGAACTATCAGCGTATGGCCCTTTGCTAACGGGTTAATGTCCAAAAAGGCGAAACACGTTTCAGACTCTGCCACTTTGTAGCACGGAATTTCACCCCGTATGATACGCGTAAAAATGCTAGGCATCACCGACCGATTTCAATGATCTCAAACGTCACCGTTCCATTAGGAACTTGAATCTCGGCAACATCGCCAACCTTCTTACCTAGTAGACCTTTTCCAATTGGCGATTCGACAGAAATTTTCTTGACCTTGAGATCCGCCTCATTTTCTGGAACCAATGTGTACTCTACAACCATCCCATTCAGCTGATTCTTCATCTTCACTTTACTGAGAATCAGAACCTTGTCTTTATCAAGTTGCGATTCATCGATCACAACCGCTTCGCTAAGGGTTGCTTCCATCTTCGAAATTTTCAACTCTAGCAGTCCTTGAGCTTCTTTGGCAGCATCATACTCAGCGTTCTCAGACAGATCACCTTTATCACGTGCTTCTGCTATCTGCTGAGATATAGCAGGACGCTCAACTCGTTTCAGATGGTCAATTTCCTTCTTCAACTTATCCAACCCCTCTTGTGTCAAATATATACTCATGATCACTCTCCTTTTATGTGGTGTGTATAACAAAAGAATCCCGAAATACATCGGGATTCTTTCAATGAAATTACGAATTTCTGCTTACAAAGATAGGCGAAGTCCTATCGAGTGTACTCCTGAAAACGGATTAGTAAGTCTGTATGAATAATCGATACCTAGTTTGGTCTTCTTCTCTGTTCCCTTCTTACCAAGACCAACTTCTACTGTTGCTCCTGCCGTTGGACCTGTAAGTGCCGAAGCAGCAATGTTCTCTCCACCTTTACCGAACTGAAGCACATATCCGCCTCTTAGCATGAACATTTCCTTGAAAGCATATTCCAAACCGAAGTTGAATTGATCTTTAGAGAAACTGTTTGAAGCAAAGTTTACAGCGCCTGTCACTCTGCTGGTCATCTTTGTATTTCTCCAGTGATACGTTACTCCGATATTCAATGCAGAGGGCATCTCATATTTAGCGGATCGGTACTCAAGTGTAAGGCTGTTATCGCCTCCAGGAAGTGTTCCTCTAACGGAAAGACCATCACCTCTGAACTTCATAGGCGGGCCAACATTCTTTAGAGATATACCGAACTGTAAATTGTCTTTATTCTTCTCTTTATCCTTGCTCCCTAACCTAGTAGTGTATGAGATACCAGCATCAAACGCAATTCCAGTAGCACCCAAGTTTGAGATATTCTCATTAATAACCCGCACGGTGATACCTCCATTGATACTGTTAGAGAAATTCTTAGCATAAGAAACACCAATGTTCAGGTAATTAGGAGAAAAGGTTCCGATACCGCCTTCTGGTAAATCAGCGGTTGTGATATCGATCTCACCGAAGCTCATGTTCATGATACCAACACCGATTACACCAGCATCGCCTATTTTCTGAGCAAGACCAAATGAGTTGATCATTACGCCCGAACCGACCAACCATTGAGTGTTAGCGAAAAGCACTTCAGTTTTGGTAGTAAATGCCATTCCTGCCACATTCAAAAACTGGGCTTCTAATCCTCTTGCTGAGGCTGTATTGGCACTAGCAAAACCAGAACTTCTGGCCCAAGGGTTAATCAGCAATTCAGTCGCCCCTGCTTGTCCCGCACGGTCTGAATTACCAGCGATGACAGAGCCAGAAACCACTGCTGCTAGCCCTGCGATGAAACCTAATCTTAAAACTCTTCTCATATCGTTTTTCTTCACTAGAATAAACTCACTTTCCATTAGAACGAATCAAGGTCAATCTGACGGATTGTTCCAAACCACTTGATTACTTTCTCTCCAATTCCAGGAGCATCGATGTGTATCAAGTAAACTCCACTGGCAACCGGAATGTCCTTATGGTTTTTCAAATCCCAATCAAGTGATGTGATAGGTGAATCCTTCTTGAATTGACGCACCAATATTCCGTTTACAGTGTATATACTGATTGTACAGGTTTGTGGCAGATTGGTGATCTTAATAATATTCTCCAATTGGCTTACTTCATAACCTGAGTTAGCATAATACGGATTCGGAACCGCTCTAATCAAATCCAAGGCATTTTCTGCTGTTGTTTGATCACCTCGTACCGTTGCAAAATCACTTGTAGAGAACGTGTACATCGGCAGGTTAGCATTCTCTGGCTGAGCAACTGACCATCCTGGTGCGAAATTTTCGCGGTACGGTTTGGTTACTCTCAACTCGATATTGACAATATTCTCCAACAACTCTGAGTTTGGCGCGAGCAATGGCATACCAACCCACATAGCATCTTTGTAAACTCGTCTCTTCGATGGGTCACCTGGGTTGTAATTATTCTCAGAAAGCTTGCTGAATATGAAAGCGCCTTCATCGTAAGCAGGGACATCATCATTAGGAGAATCTCCATTATGACCAAACACGTAGATGTAATGTCCTCCTCCAAAAATTGGATCGATCACAAATAGATCCGGATCGAAGTTTCCGAACAACTCTCCAGTTGGATTCCAAAGCATGTCTGCTCCATTGCTTTGTTGCAACCAAGAGTTTTCTCCGAATGCCATGTTCAACCGTTCGCCCGTCTCAACATTGACAGCAAAACCAGGGAACCAGCTCATACCCATTGTTCCTGAACCATCAGGATTTCCATCCTTATCTACAGATGGGCTCATCCTTAGGTTAAACCGTTCAGCTCCTCCAATGGTTGGCGTTGCTTCACCAATCTCCAATACAGGACATCTTGTCCACTTGGTTTTGTCTGAAGTAATCTCAATATCAACACTTGCAAGATTCTCCAAATCATTCAATGACTTGAACTTCTCCCATGTAGGAGACATTGTGCTATCCTTATGGCTTGCCAATTTCCATGGGGCCCAAGTGCCATTCAACACGGTCTCGTACACCTGATTATCATCGCAAGGGTAATCACTTTCCTCCGTATCATTCTGGTCTTCCAGTGTTCCTGAACGAATCCAGTTAAGTGGCGAGGTACCATCAACATCTGATATTCCAGTTAACCAGAACTTGGTGCCTGAAAAATTGATTCGTCCAGTAATCAATGCATCATCATTATTACATGCAGGATCCGTTGATTGCTCTAGGAAAACGGACAGTCCCCATTCTGGAATCAATTGCTCATTGCCGTTATTAAGTCCTAGCGGTTTTGAAGCATAAACAATAGTTGAACCACTGGAGCCGATTCCTGGACAATCGCCACCGATACACTCAAGAGACCAATATGCGTCTTCAAGATCTCCTGGGGTGATAGAATCAAGCATTCTGAACACAAAATCTGCATTAGGTAGATTTTTCGGATCAATAACCTTAATATCAACCGGACCTTTTCCAGCTTGGTAAGTAATTTGCTGAGATCGTGAATCAGAACTTGCAAGAATATCTCTGATACTCTGACGAACTAATGAAACATCACGACCACCATTACCCTGTCCTTCTACACGAGTCAATTCAGGTCCATCACCATAGTTTGCAGAAATAACTGTTCCTTCCTGCTCTGGAGCCTCAATATGAGGGATTCCAACAACTGGTTCTATAGCACCACCGAAAGCATTCTTACGACCTGCCAAATACGGAGTTTTCTGACCATCTAACTGCAACGGATCATTCTGATCGTATTTCTTGTAATTATTGTACGCATAAGCAACTGCCATGTAGTAGTACTTCTTATGATTAACCAACTCGCTATTTCCACTAGCAAACTGATCTTGAGTAATTCTAAAGGAATGCTTCAGACCATCGTTGGCTCCGTTAACCATCTCCACCGGAATACTTGCATTCAGATCTTCTGAGAAGGTGAAGTTTATAAGTTGCGCAATTGGCGCATTGGTCAACGGGTCAATGTTCTGAATATCGCATTGAGCCACCAATCGAGAAACGTCCGGGTTTGTCAATTCTGATGAAGAAACGGTAGCATCCTTCAATTGGAAAATCTGATATCCTTCAAAACGGAATATGTTATCCCATGGTGGGTTAACTCCGTCAGGCGAAACAATAAACGGATCTACCTGAGCATAATCTTCACTAGAATTATTTGAAGATGGTGGATTGAACAAAGTTAGGATCAACTCCTTATCCAATTCAATAATTCCTAATTCAGGTGCATCTGGACCATCGATCAACACGAAGCAATTGTCAAACAATGCTTGTGCCTTATCATCGATCACTCGAACTTTTTCAACAGACTCGTACGGGTCACTTGAATCATTTGCTCTTGCCCATACAACCCCAACTGTAATGTCATTTACCGCTCCTGGCTCTAAGGTGAAAGGCCCAGCGGATTGCATAAACCTTCTATCAAACGGAACGTTACCGGCTGTTTGCTCGGTCCACTCCACCTGAGGATTACCAGAAGTACCCCAACCGCATGGATCGGATTCTCCTGGGAACATGTACCCTGCCAATGTTCCTTGATCACAACCACCAGAAGGGTGACCTGTCATACCGTAACACATTGGCGATCCATCTAACCAGATTCCTCGCATGTAGTTGTAATAGTCCGCACCAGTATTAGGATCGTTCTGAGCTGGATTACCACCACCACCACTATTGTTGTGGTAAACGAATCTTCTCATACCGAAACGTTCGTTGTCGACAATTCCGTCTCCATAACCAACACCGATACCACTGTAAACAATACCACCTTCACCTTGCGCCTGAACTACTTCGCAATTCGTGTAAAGCGGGTTATCAACACCATCATTATCCTGATAAGGTCCCTGGAAGAAATCGACACCAATAGCAGGTGGGTTTTCTCCATATTGCTGAGGACCTCCTGTTCCATCTACTGCAAAACCGTTATAGCAATAACCTAATCCTCTTCTTACATCACACCCAACGTAATCGTCTTGCGCAAATCCTAAGTCTGGATCAACCCACTGCGCGAAATACGTATTTGTAAGGGTAAATGAACCACGGTTAATCAACTCGTAGTTGTAAAAGGTCATGTCATTGATCTCATCGTTGGTTGCAAACGCAAAAGCTTGTCCACGAATCTCCATGCCAATAGGATTAGCACCTGTTTCAGTATGGATATTCCCTTTATCGTTAAATACCCACCAAAGAGTTTCATCTCCGAAAAGCTTTACTTCTCTTTCTGAAAGACAGTCAAAATCGGTTGGATTCAAATCATAATAAGGGTAATCTCCTTGTTCCGGATTGTAGCTTCCACTACCATCTGCATCGTAATACGGAGCTAGGTTGTAATCCTGTCCGGCAGCCAAGTCTCCATGAGCTGGCCAGTTCAAAATAGATTCAGGAATTACGTATCCTGGGTATTCCGTTTCAGGATCATCACTCAAATTCCATGCAACGAAAAGATCAACCTCAGTTCTAGTAATAGGAAAGAATCTGTCATACTCAGAACATGTTCCTGGATCGATCTCTGCCGTAGTCGTATTCAACGGGCCAGGCCAGAAGTCGTAACCAACCTGGCGGAAACGTACAGCAGCAACCTTCAATTGGTTGTTAACATCTACACCACCCATCCAAAGTGACCCGGCATAAAGCGCATGTACACCTCCTCCCTTCGGAACTTCGTATTGTGCAACGCTTTGCAAATCCCACCACATGTCACCACCGGAGTGAATCAACGTTCTAACGTTGTTCAGATCCAATTCAATGGATGAACTTGGTGGAGCACAATCTGCTGCCAGATCTTTTGGGCCTCCATCAACCTTGTTGCTAGACCCAGTTCCCTTTGTCTTTTCTGCATACGCAACATCAACAAAGTTGATGATAACCGCTACAGCCAATAAAATTCTAAACCGTTTTAACATGACCATTTCTTTTTTCTATCAGAAATTCAACATTAGACCTAAACGAATTCTTCTTGGAAGAGAATAGTTTGTTGGTCGATTAACCTTAACTGCGTACAGGTCACGGAATGATTGTTCATCAGTTTGAGATGCAATTGCTGGTTGACTTTGCTGCGCTAACAAATAACCATCGTCATTTGGGTTTCCTGTGGCTCTGTAAGCGTTGATAACATTCAAGTTTCCAAGAAGGTTCTGAATATCCACGTAAACATTCAAGTACGTTGTCTTAGGTGTTCTACCTTCTTTACCCTTACCCCATTTGATAAGAATATCCTTATCAATTCTCATGTCAACTCTGAACTGCCATGGTTTGCTTGACCCGTTGACTGACCCCTCCAAGAATCCGGAACCCAAGTTATCGTTGATTCCAGTAGGCTCGATATTACTCTGCCGAGAAAAAGGATTACCAGAACCTGCTCTTATGATAGCATTGACTCCAAAGTTCTGCAACCAGTTGATTGTTTTACCACCTTTTGTAACGGTAGATGGACCATTGTAATCTTTACCTTCTCCGAAACGATAATCAGCTGAAACCACAATATTGTGCCGCTGATCGAAATTCAATGGTTGTATAACTCTTAGGTTAGGAAATCCAGCATTCACCAAGTTGAACCCGGTTGCAGCGCTAGAACCTGTTCCATCAGCAAATTGCAATGTATAAGCCAATCGAAACTGGATGTTCTTAGTCCTTCGAAGATCATAAGATACCGTAAGACCTTTAACAGTACCGAAATCCAAGTTACCGTAGGTCAGGTAAGACCTTGGATAGGCCTCGGCAATCCTAATTGTTGCGATCTGATCTAGACCAAGCATGAGCAGGCACAGAAAAGCCGTTTAACTCAATCGCAGAACGCTTACCAATAGCTTGCTTAAAACCACCGCATATTCTATCGTTGTCTCTGGTTTGAGGTCTGGATTATTCACTTGCTGATTTCTGTTTTCCAAGAACAGATAATCGATCAGGTCCAGTCTGTTTCTTCCAAAGCGACGCTGCGTCAACACATCGTAGCTGGCAAAGAACAACGCGTTTTCTGAAATTGGGAATGAAAAGGGAAATACGAGGCATTACGTTAACCTGCGGCACATAATCCTTGAAAGTTCCAGCAGTTGTAGTTGGCCTGGCTGCCCCTGTTAACGGGTCGTTTGTAGGAGGACTAAATAGTAAGGGAGCAATTCCAGTTCCACTTCTTAGAATCGGCATCGGCCATTTGAGTACCTCAGTGGTATCATACCATAAGACATCGCTATCACGGGTAACCAACCGCAGCAGTAGGGATTCTCGATAAAGCACATAAACTACTGCTGTACTTGGTACGTTGCCCGGTGCATTGTGAACGTTAGACCGATTGTAGCAGATTCCGCTACTGTTCGTGCTTCACGAAGTAAGTATCTATTCCAGAACCTTTGATTAGCATCAAAGCGTATCAACACGAACACCAACTTAAAAACATCAAATCTTTGAATGTGAACTCATCTTGAATATAACCGGGCCATATAAATAGGCTCGAACGCTCCTAACCTACGCGTATGATTTCCGCATCGACTCCACTCAGAAAGAAATCATCGAATGTTGACGAGACCGTACCCGCTGACCTGTGCGATCATAACCGTAGTACAGAACGTAGTTATTACCGTTGTTAAGAAGCTCATCAGCACTGAACCAACTTACATCAAAAATTCCGGGTCGTAAGCATCAATATTCAAATAGTCTGTTCCAGCTGCATCAAGACCCAATGCTTGACGGATATTGTAGTCAATGTAAGACTGACCTACACCTCCCAAAAGTGGATTATTAGTGGATCAACTGGAGTGTAGAGTCGATCGCATGAAATCGTGTCAGTGTAGTTTCCGTTAGCATCGTAATGAATAATTGGAACATCACTTTGCTGGAGCTAAATGGGCATTTGCATACACGGTAATTGTCCACAGACTCCTAGGGCTATATCCCATGAATCTATCGTTACGTTGCTCATATTCAAAACCTAGCGAAATGGAGTGGTTTTTAATATCGAACGACCCGTTGCCATGATACGGAATTGAGGTTGGCTTTGGTTAATTGTAGTTGTTGTACTGTGTACCTGTATTACCCACATGTCATATAAGCACTTCGTGGTGCATCGCCATTTCTTAACGCCCCCTGTCTTGTTCTATCTGGAGTAAGGTTTTCATACCTTCCCGTTGCGTCTGGATTCAAATCATAATACTGTTGAGTGTATGCAAGATTCGGATTGATGCCACTGGCTTGGAAATCAACTAAGGTGTCATTCCAAGGTCCCTGCAGAAATCCTGGCAAACCAGTACTGTCATCAATACCAAAGGCATACGTTGGCTCTCTATACACCGTGTACTTACCTAGGTAACCATATTTAAAAAGGTCGTCCTTGTGATTCTCATTCATCTGTTCCCACAGTGTAACTTTCGTAGTCGGCCTGAATACTGTAGTACGCGTTGGAAATAACAGACTTCTCTTCTCACCATCCTCTTCTTGAGATTGGTTATTGAACCGCTGTGTGAAACGTCCATAAACCCTCCAAGCTCGATCGATTCTAAGTCCGTTATTCCCAAAGTTGAACAGCGAACCATTATAGCTGTGCTGATCATTGAAATCCAAATCGACCCACCTACTTTAAGCGTAATGGTTGGAGTTAGATAAAAATCGAGGTTACCAGCAGCATTAACCCCTCTTCTTCTCGTATTTCTTCTCTGAGCAGTCCACTCAAGGTCGTTTTGTTGTCGAATTAACTCAGAACGAAGCAACAGATGCACCCGTAGGAGATTGCTGAATGATTCTGCTCCAGGTCAGCAAGAACATCGTCCTTAACATAATAGTTTCCAATTGCAGATGGACGTGGGTCGGCAATGTAATTCAACTCACTAGAAAGAAAGAAACCAACAATTGGCTTTTTCTTTTTCCCTTCTGGATCCAATCTGTCTTTGATACTGATAAGAGGACCTGTTAAACTCGCAGCCGCCAAATGATAACCCTGAGCATCAAACAGATAATCATTATTGTCATTGTAGCGAATGCCTCCTGATGATAGAACTTCAACACTTCCGTTGATCTGTCTTGCAGCTCCCTTTGTGGTAATCGAGATGATACCCCCAGTTGCATCACCAAACTGAGCGGGAACACCTCCAGTAAGAACTTGAACCTGCTCATACGCAGCCTGCGGTATAGATGCAGAACCACGGACCTTAACACCATCTATATAGGTATAGGTAGACCCATCTCTTGTTCCACGAACACTACCAACTTGACCATCGTTATCCTGAACACCGGCCGTAGTTGTTACTGCTGCGTTAGCACCTCTACTTGGCATTTTCTCGATTGCATCTCCAGTAATTGTGTTTTTTGAACCGCCATCGCGCTCGATCAAGGGCACAACGTACTCGATCACCTGAACTTCGTCCAACTTGACCCCCGCACTCATTTTGAAGTCAACAAAAACGTTCTGGTTGGCTTTGATAACAACCCCACGCTTTTCCTGAGTGGTAAATCCAACAACGGAAGACATAACAACATAGTCGTTTCCAGGCTTTATCGCCTTGATTTTGTAGTTTCCATCAAAATCTGTTGATGTTCCGGTGACCTGTTGTCCTGCCTGCATTACCACGACATTGGCAAATGGAACAGGCTCTCCCGAACTTTCATCCGTAACTGTTCCTTGCAACGTACCAGTACCTACCTGGGCCTTTGAAACGCCTATCGCACTGACTATGAGTACACTAAGTAGTAGAAGTCTTTTTATCATACCTATCACTTTTCAATTATGCTCCGCAAAAAGCGCGGCTAAAGTAGCAAAGATCAATTCCTGAGTCAAAATTTGTTAAACAATTGTTAAAGCATGTTAACGTTCAATTATAGGGCCGCTTAAGTATCGCATCAAGCACGACTGCGCTCCTAAGGTCAAATCCGTTGGGCAATATTTGATCCATCAAAGTTTCCTGATACTCTTCTTTCACTTTCGAGGGTTGCACCTGACGCTGAACCCTATGACTTTTCATTTCAGTAACCGACATCTTATAATTCTCTGATAAATGCGAGTGAGTAAGGTCTGAACTAAGGAACTTACTTCGATTGTCTCGTTGAACGGGGACAGGAATAGCTTTTGGCTCTGGCTCTGGCTGCTTTTGCTCCCCTAATTGTTCTCGGATCATTTCTTCGAGACTCTCAAAGGTCGTTGGGCGTTCCTGGCGATTACCCGCATCTCCACTAGGAGTCTTTGATGGCTTTCCAGCACTTGCCCCATCCGACTTTTTGAATGTCTTCCATAGGAACCAACCGATGGCCGCAATTATGTAGACTATGTTTCCGAAATCTTCCATTACTCTTTTCTCTTTTTAACTGACCACTTTTTCCCTCTTTGTGCGCGCTGAGATTTCTTTTTGGTCTGTTTCATTCGTTTCCTTGTTTCCTTATCCTGCCCTTTCCAATGCCTTTTAATGGCTTTGTCCTGAGCTTTCTTCTCCTCGATCTTCAATTGCTGCTGCTTCTTATCGGCCGCCTTTTGCGCTTTAGTTGCAGAACTTTGAGCAAATGATGCCGATGTAAGAAATACTGATAAGAAGATGGTTACAGAAATGAACTTCAAAAATTTCATTGTGGCGAAGATGATATCTAGATTGACCAGTTAATGTAAATGAACGGACAGAAACGGGTACGAATTTCGTTCGGTTACAGATTAAAACCAAAACAGCTCGAAAAGTCGTCTTTGTTCTTTCACAATATCTCCCGATCAACCTTGTTGTATGTACTAACTTTGTGAAATGCAATTCTCAAAATTCTTCTTGCCCGTTTTAGCTTTGACGGTATTATTGAGTTCAAATTCGTGCGAACGGAGAAACGCCAGTGGCATTCCGTATGTTCCTGTCAATTATCAGCTCACCGTTTCCAACCCAGAATTTGCACCGCTTCTTGCTGTTGGTGGTTGGTTATATATTGGTGGTGGCTCTCGTGGAATCATCATATTCCGTGCTACTCCAGAGGAATTCAGGGCTTTCGACCGTCATTGCACATTTCAGGTTGAGGAGAACTGCAGGGTAAATGTTGACAACACAGATATTGCTGCTGTAGATTCCGATTGCTGCGATTCTAAGTTTCTTCTATTCGATGGAGCTCCGATAGACGGCCCCGCTCCTGTTGGACTGCACCAATACAACACGCAGTTTGACGGCAACACTCTTTTCATTTTCAATTGATGATAGTAGTTACCGGAGCTGCAGGATTTATTGGTAGTTGTCTTTTAGCAAGACTCAGCGAGCTTGGTTACGTTGACCTTGTTGCAGTTGATGAATTCGGTAACGATGCCAAAAACAAGAACCTTCAAGGAAAAGAACTATTTGCTAAAGTTGATCGAAACCACTTTCCAAAATGGATTGAAGAGAATCATCGCTTTATCCAGATCATCTTTCACTTAGGCGCAAGAACAGACACCACCGAATTCAACAGACAGATCTTCCAAGAGTTGAATGTAAATTACTCTAAGACAGTTTGGAATCTCTGTGTTGAATTCGGACTTCCCTTAGTCTACGCGTCATCGGCTGCAACCTACGGTTTAGGAGAACTTGGATTTGAGGACAACCATTCCGTGATCAAAAACCTCAAACCCTTAAACCCTTACGGAGATTCCAAGAACGAATTCGACTGTTGGGCCTTAGACCAGGCAACCAAACCATACTTCTGGTCGGCATTGAAATTCTTCAATGTTTATGGACCCAACGAATATCATAAAGGAAGAATGGCATCTGTGGTCTTTCACGCCTTTAACCAGATCACCCAGACAGATGGCATGAAACTCTTTCGCTCGCATAACCCGAACTACCAGAATGGCGAACAATTGAGAGATTTCATTTACGTGAAAGATGTTGTAGACGTGTGTATCTTCCTAATGGAAACCAGAAAGAATTCTGGCATCTACAACCTCGGAACTGGCAATGCCAGAACATTTCTCAATCTTACCAAAGCCACGTTCGATGCAATTGGCAAGGAGGAAAATATTGAGTTTGTAGATACTCCATCAGATATCAGAGATAAGTACCAGTATTTCACCGAGGCTAAGATGACCAAACTTAGGTCCATAGGATACGATAAACCTTTCTACACGTTGGAAGAAGGGGTAAGCGATTACGTAAAACGTTATCTACTTACTGGAGATTATCTCTGAAAAGAAGCAGCCACATTTCAGACTTATCTTCTTATCAGTATGTCAAAGAACGAGGTATACGCAGTTAATTTATTTCTTTATGATTCGCTTAACCTGAAGCTTTCCTCCCATGTCAACACGGATGAAGTAAAGACCAGGTATCAACGCTCTCAAATCAAGCTTGTATTCACTCAGCCCAGGCTGTAGCACGCCTCTGTCAATCAACTTACCTAGAGCATCATGCACTTCGTATGGGGCGCCTTCCTTAACGGTGAACTCAAAATCAAAAACCAGATCGCCTTGCACCGGATTAGGGAACACAGTGAATGAATTATCCTCATCATCAGAGTCCGACAGGTCATCCTGGATATCACCGTCTCCTCCTCCAGCCTTAAAAAGCGATTGATCGGAAACTTCCAGCTTATTGGACTTAGCCACTTGTAAACCAGCATCTGACTTACTTTGACCGTAGACATTTCCTTTATCTATAAGAATCCAGACCAAGATGAAAACAATAATGACCGAAACTCGTGCCAACCCTTGTGCTGGGTTTCCATCTTTAAAATCGTTGTAAACTTTACTCATGACATTGCTTTTTCAGGTTCAACATATTGCTTTCTGCATTCTCTAGGCTAAAGTTACAATGGCGATACCGTGCTAGCAAACCACGTAAAACCGTATTCTATACAGGCTAACATCAACACAACCCTAATTGCCAGGTGTATATATTATTGATTTTCAACAATTTAACTTCTTAGAGAGAGTGCCTAATGATTACCTTTCTAACGGTTTTCAACAAATCACTCAATTATTACACATCAAAGCTCTAAGCTCGCCCTAACAATTTCTTAAATTACATGTCTAACCAACGATTTTAACACCTTATCTTAAAGGTAAGAAAAAGACTTAGTGATTAATACGGCAATAATCGCAAAGATCAAGTTGCAGTAAGAGTAATGAACTCAGACCAAGGATTGCAAACCTTCATCGATCAGCGCCAATAAAAATTACCAGTCTAAGCTATTTTTAGCCAACAAAACCTTTAATTTAAATTACATGTCTAAGACTTCTTCAGATAAGGTTTTTCAGTTGATCAAGTCGCTATCCAAAGCAGAAAAGCGGTATTTCAAGGTTTACACTTCTAAACAGGCTGGCGACAAGAATAATCATCAACTGTTGTTTGATGCGATCGATAAGCAAGAAGAGTACGATGAGAATGCGTTGAAGAAGAGTTTGAAAAACCCAACGCTTGTTCGATCGTTGCCAATTGCCAAAACCCGGTTGTATGATGTAACACTTAGGGCATTAGATGCTTACCACTCTAACAGCTCAATTGACGCACAACTCAAACGTACGTTACACTGCGCGGAAATACTATATAAGAAGGGTCTTTACAGCCAAAGTCAAAAACTGCTTGATGGCGCTAAAAAACTTGCGTATACATACGACAAGCACACTTCTCTGTTAGAGATCTTTATGTGGGAGAAACTTCTGATAGAAAAAGACAACTATGAAAATGTTGGCGATGAGGAATTGGAAGCAATGATGCGCGAAAATACCCGCATCACTAAAATGATTGAGGTGTACAACGACTTCTGGGGCATCAAAAGTCGCCTATTCAACATTCTTAATAAGCGAGGAAAGGCAAGAACCGAAGAAGGTCTCTCTAAGCTGAAGTCGATTATTGACGACACACTATTAAATCGGCAGCCTGAGCACATATTCCATCAATCGGAATATCTCTATAATCACATCTACAGCGCGTACTACTTCGGTGTTGGAGATTATGTCAATTCGTTCAAATACCTGAAAGCCAATGTAGATCACATTGAGGCCAAATTGGATAAATTTCAAGAAGAGCCGAACATTTACTTCTCCATCCTAACAAACATCGTTTACGTTGCTAGCCAACTAAAGGATTTCGAAGCTGTTTTCTTCTACCTGAAAAAACTGCGGGAGTTGCCAGACACCATGGAGATCAAGAATAACGAAGATCTGGAAATCAAGCTATTTTCTAGCGCCAACAGTATTGAACTGACCATTTATTTCCTGACAGGAGAATTTGAAAAAGGCTTAAAACTCATTCCGCAGATAGAAACGGGTTTGATGCTGTACGAAAATCAACTGAATAGCATTCGAAAAGCATTCTTCTATTTCAACATTGCCATCATCTACTTTGGAGCTAAGAAGTACAACGATGCGCTAAAGTGGACCAACCGCTTGTTGAATGACATCGATATTTCAAAGAGTTTAGACATCTACTGCTTTGGCCAGTTACTAAATCTTCTTATCCATATTGAACTGAATAACAAGAATCTCTTGCCGTATGCGCTTAGATCTGCCCAGCGCTATTTGAGCACCCGAAACAGGTATTTCAAATTCGAATCTTCATTCTTGGATCTTATTGGCAAACTGCTAAAATCGCCCGATCAGATCTCTGAAAACGAACAATATGAAGTGTTCTTAGAGAAAATGCGCGAACTGAAAGACGACCAACTTGAAAGCAGTGCTTTCGAGTATTTCGATTTCATCTCTTGGGCAGAAGCCAAAGCTTCTGGTCGCGAATTCGGAGAAGTGGTGCGGGAAAAGGCTACAATGCCGAAGGTCTGATCACAGGTTATCTCGCAGTTCCACTAAAAAACTGCGGATTTCCTTTAAGCGCTCAACAATCTCTTCGGTCTGAATGGTATCCTCCTTATTCTGGCGTAGTTTCTTCTTTGCGCCATCTAGGGTAAAGCCACGCTCTTTCACCAAATGATAGATTACTTTCAGATTGTCCACATCTTTTTGAGTGAATAATCTGTTGCCTTTCTTGTTCTTTTTTGGCTTCAGAATATCGAACTCATTTTCCCAAAAACGGATGAGAGACGTGTTCACCTCGAACATCTTCGCAACCTCTCCTATGGAGTAATACAATTTGGTAATAGGTTGATCCTTGTACGGAGACATGGGTTATCAGTCGAAAGATTGGTTGGAAGTAGATGAAAGCTCGATCACTTTTTCGTACTCCTCTGGAGAAAGATCATTGAAAAAGAAATTCATCGGATTGATCTTTTCGCCATTCTTTATCACTTCGTAATGCAGGTGAGGTGCAGTACTTGTTCCAGTGCTACCCACATATCCAATAACATCTCCGCGCTTCACCTTTTCGCCCTGGCGCACCTTGAACTTGCTCATATGAGCATAAAGTGTCTTGTAGCCATAACCATGGTCTACGATAACATGATTCCCATAACCTCTTCCTTTCATGATCACATCTTCTACCACACCATCGCCAGTAGCGTAGATTTCAGTTCCACGAGGTGCCGTAAAATCAATTCCAGTATGGAAATGACGCACTTTATATATCGGGTGAATCCGGTAATTGAAACCTGAAGCTACTCGAGTAAGTTTTTCGTTAGATACGGGCTGTATTGCCGGAATGCTGGCCAACATGGCTTCTTTGTTCTTCGCTAAGGCAATAACCTCATCAAACGAGCGCGACTGAACAACCAACTTCTTGGTCAATTCATCCAAACGTTTAGTGGTTCCAATAACGATTTCAGAATTATCCAGATTCTCTAGGTCTCGGTATCTATTAACGCCACCAAAACCTGCATTCCTGACTGTGCTTGGAATTGGTTCTGCTTCAAATATTACGCGATAGATGTCATCATCCTTTTCCTGCAGTTCGGCAAGTACCTGATCCACCCTGCTCATCCTGTTACCCAAAAGCTTGTATTGTAATTCCAACTGAGCGATCTCTCGCTTAAGTCGCTTTTCTTTCGGACTATCAAAGAAGGTGGTGAACAGAACTATTACAATGACCGAAAACACGGAAGCAGCAGCAATCCATCCCAATAATTTGAGAACCCGTTGTTTTGCATTGAGCTCAACTTTACGATAAGTGAGCGTACGCTTGTCAAACTGGAATTTGACCTTAGACATTCCTTCTCTATTCCTTAATTTTGGCCGCCTTTAACAGAAGACCGACCTGCGAATTTAACAAAATTGCTCAACGAGCTATTTTACAAGAACTTAAGGTAACTAACCTGACCAACAGATCAAACCGAACATGACCAGTAAGGACATCCGCCAGAAATTCCTCGATTTCTTTCAAGAAAAACAGCACCGTATTGTGCCATCGGCACCTATGGTGGTAAAAGATGACCCAACGTTGATGTTCACCAATGCGGGCATGAACCAGTTCAAGGATATTTTCCTAGGAAACCGTCCTGCCAAAGATGTGCGTATTGCGGACACGCAGAAATGTCTGCGTGTTTCGGGAAAGCACAACGACCTAGAGGAAGTTGGTGTAGATACATACCATCACACCATGTTCGAAATGTTGGGCAACTGGAGTTTTGGCGACTATTTCAAAGTTGAAGCGATTGAATGGGCTTGGGAACTTTTGGTTGATGTTTATGGATTAGATCCGGAACGACTTTACGCCACCGTTTTTGAAGGTGATGAAGCCGACAAATTGGAAGCAGATACTGAAGCTGAAAACCTATGGAAAAAATTCCTTCCAGCCGATAGAATTCTGCGTGCCAACAAGAAGGATAACTTCTGGGAAATGGGCGATCAAGGGCCCTGCGGTCCGTGTTCCGAAATCCATGTTGACCTTCGTTCTGACGCAGAACGTACCGCCAAACCTGGTAGAGAACTCGTGAATAATGATCACCCACAAGTGGTGGAAATCTGGAATCTGGTCTTCATTCAATTCAACCGAAAAGCTGATGGTTCGTTAGAGAATCTTCCTGCAAAACATGTTGACACAGGAATGGGTTTCGAACGGCTCTGTATGGCACTGCAAGGCAAAACTTCGAATTACGATACGGACGTTTTCGGACCAATGATCTCTAAAATATCAGAACTCAGTGGTGTTAAATACGGTGCTTCAGATAGTCAAACTGACATTGCGATTCGAGTAATTGCCGACCATATTAGAGCGGTTTCATTCGCCATTTCAGACGGACAGATCCCTAGCAATTCCGGAGCTGGTTATGTGATCAAACGCATTCTTAGAAGAGCGATCAGATATGGTTATAGTTTCCTTGGCTTCAAGGAAGGATTCATTTACAAGTTGGTGCCAACATTGGCAGACCAAATGGGCGATGCTTTTCCAGAACTGAAAAAACAGCAGGAACTGATCACACGCGTTATTCAGGAAGAAGAAGCTTCTTTCTTGCGTACGCTCGAAAAGGGAATTGAGCGTTTCAACAACTATGTTGATTCACTTCACAGCAAAACCATCGATGGTGGATTCGCTTTCGAACTCTACGACACGTTCGGATTTCCAATAGACCTGACAGAATTGATGGCCCGGGAAAAAGGCCTTCATGTTGATATACAAGGATTCAACGAAGGACTCAACCAGCAGAAGGAACGTTCGCGTGCAGCCACCGTGACCGAAAGCTCAGATTGGACCGTTCTACGCCAAGATGACCGCGAAGAATTTGTCGGTTACGACCTTCTGGAAACGGACATTTTCATTACCCGCTACCGAAAAGTTTCTACCAAAGGCAAAGAGTTCTACCAACTCGTATTCAATATCACGCCTTTTTATGCCGAGAGTGGCGGACAGGTTGGCGATACTGGGTTTATCGAAGCTGGAGGAGAAAAAACCTACATCATCGACACTAAGAAGGAGAACGATCTGATTGTCCATTTCGCGGAGAAAATCCCAACAGAACCAAAAGCCACTTTCCGTGCAGTTGTAAATGCGGAGAAGCGAAAAGCCACGGCATTGAATCATTCAGCCACTCACCTACTTCATGCAGTGCTACGAGAAGTTCTCGGTACGCATGTGGAGCAAAAAGGCTCGTTGGTGAATTCTGATTATCTGCGTTTCGACTTTTCGCATTTCAGCAAAGTTTCTGATGAAGAATTGGTTGAAATCGAAACCAAGGTGAACGCGAAAATCCGTGAGAACATCGTTCTAGATGAGCAACGAAATGTTCCAATAAACAACGCCAAGGAAATGGGCGCAATGGCACTTTTCGGAGAAAAGTATGGCGATCTGGTTCGTGTGATTACGTTTGATAGGAATTTTTCGGTGGAGCTTTGCGGTGGAATTCACGTGAATGCAACAGGAGATATTGGACTGTTGAAAATTACATCTGAAGGCTCCGTTGCTGCGGGAATCAGGAGAATTGAAGCCGTAACTGGCACCGCGGCCTTCAATGAGCTAAATTCAGCCTATTCTCAAGTAAACGAACTGAAAGGACTGCTTAAGACCAAAGACCCGTTGAAAAGCGTGTTGCAATTGCAAACGCAGATCAAAGAATTGGAGCGAAAAATTGAAAGTCTTAATGCTCAAGCTGCGTCTGGAATAAAGGATGAATTACTTGCAAAAGCTGCTGATAAGGGTGGTTACAGATTGATTGCGGAGCGCATCTCAATGGACGATGCGAATGCCATCAAAAATCTCTGCTTCGATCTTAAAAAGGAAAGTGGATTGGTTGCGCTTCTGGGAGTTATTTCCAATGGAAAACCTGGATTGCACTTGGTAATCTCTCAAGACCTGGTTGATTCCAAAGGCTGGAAGGCAGGAGAACTTATTCGTCCACTTGCAGCGCACATTAAAGGCGGTGGTGGAGGCCAGCCTACCTACGCTTCTGCGGGTGGAACGGATTCGAATGGGATTGAAAAGCGTTGTCTTCAATAGAAAACGTCATCAATTGAAATGGGGAAAACTCTTAATTGAACATGTAGGCTTTCTGCTCCTGCTTCTGTTAAGCATTTTATATTAAGAACGACTACTTGCAGATTCGGGTACTATTTCACTTACAAGTGCTTAACTCAGAATGGTTCTGGGTTGAACACAGCAGACTCATTCTTATTCTACCAGAATTTGCTCCACTTGTGGGCATGTGGCTCAGCTTAGATTTGAGTTCGCTCAATCTCTATTCTGTCGGTCATGTTCTCTTCTTCTACCTCATTTACCTACTAGCATCGCATTATGGCAATCGCTTGGAGGCGCAATTATTGCTGATACAGGTACTCCGGAATAAGCAGCGGTTTTTTGTTCCAATGTTCGAATTGTATTACGCAGCAGGCCTGCTTATTCTGGTTGATTCCATTCTGAAACGCAAACCCAAAATTGGAAGCATACGCTTATTTTCTGTCCTTGTGCTATTCATTGCATCGGCCCATTTCTACGCTATCACTCTTCTCCTATTCATACTTACTTTCAGAATCATAGAAACGCGCAAGTGGAATTGGATTCAACTTTTACTTTTTGCCTTCATCATTGCCAGCACCATGATGTACAAGAAGTATCACATAAGCGATTACGAACAAGGTAAAATAGATGCTTTCGTAAGTGGAATAATGACGTACGCTCCAACTTGGAAGCATACACGCGAACTGCTCTCATTCTTGATTTCATATTACTTGGAATTTCTGCTCATCACGACAATTTCCATCTCGGTACTGATATGCACAAAGCATTGGCTAAAGACGTCACTCGTTGTAGTATCATGTTTCATCCTTACGGTGATGGTTACCGTTTCCTACGTTGGATTCGAACCATCGCGCTACCAAGAACAGGTCTATTTCCCATTGACGTTCGTTGCAGCTTACGCTTTTACGGTTGCTACAATGTCAGCGAGTTCCAAAAACGCCAGGGTTGCATTAATTGCTTTAGCAATATTGGTTTTTGTTGTCCGCTCGCATGGTATTTATCAATCTGGCCAGTGGTTTACCGAACGGCAAAATGAAATGAGCCGTTTCATATCGAATGCACAAGAGCTTCAAGGCACCAAATTCGTAGTCCACGAAGGTTTACTTTCTCATGATGCCAATTGGTCGTATCCAATTGAATCCCTGCTGCTATCAGCTTCGGACCCAGAATTAAAGACAGTTACAATCTGCACAGACGTTGATCTTGATTACAATGACAATCAACTGAATTTGAAGAACGAGCAATTCCTCTTCAGGCGCTACGAACTTTATGAACTCAGTGTGCTGAATCCCAATTATTTCAGGCTCGATACTTCTCAGTATGTTTTTTTAACCTCTTTGGAGTAAGAATCACCAACCTAGGTCTTGAAATCGAATGGTTTCAGAGAAAGCTATTTTTCCTGATAATCGATGTGCGTTCAGCGTAACAGAGCCTTCTTGCCAATCAAATTCAAACTTTCCAAAATTCCTTCTCAAATAACGATGAACGCGAAGAGGGTTCTTTTCAAACATAATGTTGTTAGCGTGTGTGAGTCCGCTACTGGTGAAATCATAAATAGGATAGGGTAAATCATCTCTTTCAAGCTTTGAGATTTCCGCAAAGTGACGGTCCCCAGAAATGAAGATTACTCCCTTTACACCAGTTTCGGCAATAAGCTTCAACATCCTTTCTCTTTCTGTTGGGAAATGTCCCCAAGTTTCGAATGGATGCTTATCGGATAGGAATTGATAGCCCGTTCCTACCAGAACCACTTTGGCCGTTGAGTTTTGAAACTCTTCCTTTAACCATTGCCACTGTTCTTCGCCTAAAACGTCTCCATCGGTACCCCGCGCATCTCGATGATAGCGACAATCCAATAGGACAACCTTTACGGTGTTCTCACCTTCTCCGTAATCGTAACTCGTGTAAACACCTTCCCTATTCCACCGCGGACTTCCGGCCGGCTCTTCGAAGAATTCTAAAAACACCTTCTGACTTTCCGCTCGCATGGGGTACTCTTTTCCACCATCATTCACACCATAATCATGATCATCCCACGTAGCAATTACAGGGCATTTCTCCTTCAGAAGTTGATAATTGAAATTATCTCCAAGCTGATTGTACTTTCTTCGCAGTACTTCCATGTCCTCGGTGTCGCCATAAATATTATCTCCAAGCCAGATCCATAAGTCTGGATTTTCGGCAACTATATTGGTCCAAATGAACTGCTCACCCAACTGGTGCCCGCAAGAGCCGAAAGCTATCTTACCTATAGGATTCTGTGCCCAAGCCGCAGTTGTTGTAAGAATTAACGCAACTATAATGGTTTGTTTCATGAAACAAAGTTGTTCTTATTTGTTTAAGTTCGAACCAGAAATTCTTGAATCATGAAACACTTTTTCTCAACTTTTCTATTGACAACAATGCTTATCGGCTCTGTTATAGCTCAGCCCTTCGCTATAGGTAGTAGAACCGTAACGTTAAATGATCCAGCTAGAAACAACCGAGCTATTGGATGCCAGATTTACTATCCTGCGGCTTCGGCAGGCAACAATGCTCCGCTTGCCAATGGTGTGTTTCCCGTAATTGTGGTGGGTCATGGATTCTCGATGAATGTTGGAGCATATGAAAACTGGTGGTCAGAATTCGTTCCTGAAGGATACATCTTTGTTCTACCAACTACTGAAGTAGGCCCGATTCCATTCCCAAGTCATCCTAATTTTGGACTTGATCTGGCTTTTGCCGCTGCAGAATTGCAAGATTGGGGCAGTGATCCGAATTCTGATTTCTTTGGAAAAGTAGCTCCGCGTACCGGTTTGATGGGCCATAGTATGGGCGGAGGGTGTTCATTCCTTGCAGCGGAGAATAATCCACTTATTGATTGCGTGCTGGGTCTGGCGCCTGCAGAAACAAATACATCGGCTATAGCAGCAGCAGCCAATGTTACTGCTCCTACAATGATACTTTGGGGAACTGAAGATGAGGTTACTCCTGAGGCCAGTCATGCGTTGGCAATTTTCAATTCATCTGGGGCCACGTGCAAGAATTACATCAGAATTGACCAAGGAGCACATTGCTTTTTTGCCGATTATAATTTCTTCTGTGCCACTGGAGAGATGAACATTGGAACTCTTACCCGTGAAGAACAGCACCAAGTGAGTTTTTCTTTGGCTCATCCTTTCTTTGATTACTTCCTTAAAGATGAATGCGATGCCTACGATGATCTGCAAGTAGAAATTGCTACGAATCCAGAATTAGGAACGAACATTCTAAGCTGCTCGAATACCGCACCTGTTATAGCAGACAATGCAGGAACACTGGAAAGTGACCAACAGACAAATTATCAATGGTATTTAAATGGCAATGAGATTCAAGGTGCTGACCAGCAAACCTTCGTTTATTCGCAAGCTGGAACGTATCAAGTTGGCAGCATCAATCTTGGAAATTGCCCCGTGTTAAGTAACGAGATCACTGTTCAAATAACGGGCATTATTGAGCCAAATTTGAATCTAACGTTGCGCCCAATTGGTGTTTCCGTCTCGAGTAGTGAGACGCTTAAAAACGTACAGCTGGATTGGTTTGATGTATCTGGACGATTGTTTGAACAGAGCACGATATCTGTACTGCCTGCAAACGAGACACTGTTTCTGCCTAAGCCAAGCTACGAAGGTTTGAAACTGCTTCGTCTGCAAAGCAACGAGGTAATTAAAACCTGGCGTTTGTTCTGATCACAGTTTCACAAACTGCTCCACGTCTGCCTTGGTGATTGACTTTCCTGAAAGAATGATCAATCGTTCTACTACATTCCGTAGCTCGCGGATGTTTCCCGTCCAATTGTATTCCTGCAATTCTTTGATTGCCGCGGCATCAATTGTTTTCTTGGCTACACCTTGGTCTTCGCAGATAACGTCTCGGAAGTAATCAACCAATAATGGTATATCGTCCCGTCTTTCGTTAAGTGCTGGAACTTTTATAAGAATGACGCCTAACCTGTGGTATAGATCTTCTCGGAAATTTCCTGCTGCTATCTCTTTTTTCAGGTCTTTGTTTGTTGCAGCTACAACACGCACATCAACCTTTATCTCCTTCTCGCCTCCAACTCTGGTTATTTTGTGCTCTTGTAATGCACGAAGCACCTTTGCCTGAGCTGAAAGACTCATGTCTCCGATCTCATCCAAAAAAAGCGTGCCACCGCTGGCAGTCTCAAAGTTTCCGTTCTTCTGCTTTACGGCCGATGTAAAAGCACCTTTCTCATGACCGAAAAGTTCGCTCTCGATCAACTCCGATGGAATAGCTGCACAGTTCACCTCTACCATCGGACCGTCTGATCGGTTGCTTTTCTCATGAATGGCGCGTGCTACCAACTCTTTTCCAGTTCCGTTCGGTCCGGTTATAAGCACGCGGGCATCGGTGGGCGCCACCTTCTCAATCATGTCCTTAACCTGGTTGATCCCTTCAGAATCTCCGATCATTTCGTACTTCTGACTGACCTTTTTCCGAAGCTTCTTGGTTTCAGCCACTATCTCGGTCCTTTCCAACGCATTCCTCACTGAAACCAATAACCGATTGAGGTCCAATGGCTTGGGTATGTAGTCGTAAGCGCCTTCCTTCAGCAAATGAACGGCAGTGTCAATATCGCCATGACCTGAAATCATTACAACCGGTGCATCGGGTGCTAGGAGTTTTATCCGCTCAAGAACTTCCGTTCCGTCCATCTTAGGCATCTTGATGTCGCATAAAATGACATCATATTTACCCCCTTTTACCTTCACAACACCTTGCAGACCATCTTCTGCTTCGTCTACCTCAAACTTTTCGTATTCGAGTATTTCACGTATTGCGTTGCGAATGCTTCGCTCATCATCAATAATTAGAATCTTAGCCATTTTGGTGGGTTTTAATGGTTCTCAAAAATAGAAAGTCGTTGTAATCAGATTCGATGCTGAATAGCACGATGTAATACTCCTTCCTTCAACGCATACGTAGAGAGCAACAATCTTTCCAAACTGCAGGTTCTTAGTACCCATTGTACCATGTAAGAAGCTAAATGAATGGTATCTACACGCATTTCAACCAGTCCAGGGATACTTCTTCTATCAGCTGCATTCATCTTTACGAGTGTGTTATGAAGTGCTGAAAGTTGATTCAGATCCATTTCTTCAGACACAACTTCTTTGCTGGTTTTGTCCAAGCCATTCTGAAGCCACATCATCTCAGCAAAGCTGTCGAAACTTCCAGAAGAGCCAATGATCGTCTTAACCTTATGCTTGCGACATTCGGAAACCAGTTCTTGTAATTCTCCCTTGAAAAGATCGTCCAATGCATTAAGATCATTCTCGGTCAGCGGATCCGAAGGCTCCAGCATTTGTAGAATCCTAGAAATTCCAAGCTTGTAGCTTTTCTTCCAAAGTACCCCACTATTGTTAGCAATGATGAACTCGGTACTCCCTCCACCAATGTCCATTATTACCATTGGAGAATCATCGAATTTTACGGCAAGATCAACCCCGTCATAGATCAATTGAGCTTCTTCGTCCCCATCAATGATATTGATGTGGAGACCTATTTCCTCCTTCACTTCGTTTACGAAATCCTTACCATTGGAAGTGCTTCTTATGCCCGAAGTGGCAAAAGAGAAGGTCTTATGGCACTTATGCTCTTCAATTATACGGACGTATCCGGCCAAAGCCGATTTACCTCGCTTTATAGGTTCTGGTTGAAGCAGCCCAACGATCATGGCTCCTTCACCGATCTTCACGGCCTCTTTGGTATTGAAAACGGTTGTAAACGAACCGTTTTCGTAAAAATCAACGATGAGAAGGTTGAACGTGTTCGTTCCTAGATCGATAACTGCTAACCGCATGCGATCAATGGTAGCGAAGCCATTTCCAAAGCTCTTTGTACGATATCTTCTTACCGTACATTAGGATACCGGTGCGGTAAATTCGGCCAGCAATCCAAGTGGTTCCAATGAATCCAAGAACCAAAAGAGTCATTGAAAGCGCCAATTCCCAATACGGTACTCCAAAGGGAATACGCACCATCATTATAATTGGAGATGTGAACGGGATCATGGATAACCAGAAAGACATGGGGCTTTCCGGATTATTGATAACCACTTGTGCCATTACAAACGAAAAGATGATCGGTAAGGTGATAGGAAGCATGAACTGTTGCGTATCTGCTTCATTATCAACAGCAGAGCCAACTGCTGCAAAAAGAGCACTATAGATCAAATAACCACCTAGAAAATAAAACAGAAAGCTTCCAAGAATAATAGGGAAATCGATGAGGTTGATACTATCGAATAGTTGGTTGACCGCTGCTTCATTCAGCTGTTGCTCGGCCACTTCCTCAGATTGAGGAGTGAGCGCTTTACTACCAGCCATTGCTTCTTCTATGCTTGTAGCAGATTTCTGTTCTGCAAAGTAATCCGTTACCAAAGCTTTGCCTCCAGATATAAGTGTAGTTGAAAGAACAATCCACAATAGAAATTGGGTGAGACCCACGAGAGCTATTCCAATGATCTTGCCCATCATGAGCTGAAAGGGCTTTACTGATGAGATGATGACCTCGATTATTCTGCTGGTCTTCTCTTCAATTACCCCGCGCATAACCTGCACTCCGTACAGAAAAATGAACATGTAGATGAGTATACCGCTGAACATGCCAACGATCATACTCAACTCCGTATTACTCTTACTCTCTTCTCCTACTTCATCCAGCTTAGTGGTAACCAACTTTATGTTTGTTTTGGCTGCTTCAATCGTAGCTTGATCTATTCCAGATTTGGCCAACTTGAACTTTTCTATGTCGTTCTCAATGGTATTCTCGATGTATCGGATGACGTTGATTCCGGGCTGCTTATCGTAAATGAGTTGAATACCAGTTGGCGTACTCATGATCTTCTCATGAATGTAGAGTACGGCATCAAAATCATCGCTGGCCAATACTTGCGCTTTTGCACTATCCAAGCCTTCGGTAGGAAAGAAAAAATGAATCTTGTCAGTGTCTGTCATCCTTTCGTTGAAAAGGAAGCTATCGTCTATTACCAGAATATTGGCCTCGTCTTCTTCGTTGAGTGCCAACCAGACCGGCACAATGAACATGGCCGCCATTAGCACGGGGCCTAAAATGGTCATGATAATGAACGACTTCTTTCGAACGCGCGTCAGGTATTCGCGCCTAATGATCAGTGCTATCTTGTTCATACTGCTGCGATTTCCTTGTTATAACGTTGCACGGCTTCAATGAAAATATCATTCATACTAGGAATCACTTCGTGGAATCCGCGCACTTCCACTGTTCTCATGATATTACCTAACAACTGATTGGTGGTTGCACCATTCACGAGTCTTACCGTAGCATCCATGTGATCGGCTTCTGGTCCGTGCTCCAACAATTCCCCGTAGGTTCCGAGTGATGCACTGAACTCCATCATCGATCCTTTAAAATCGACATTGTAAGTCTGTGTGCGGAATCTGTTTCTAACTTCAGAAACCTCACCTTCCAATATAACCCGCGAGTTATTGATAAGGGCAATATGATCACACAGTTCTTCTACCGAGCCCATGTTGTGAGTAGAAAAAATGATGGTCGTTCCTTTCTTTTTCAACTCAAGTATTTCAGACTTGATAAGGTTGGTATTGATAGGGTCGAAACCGCTGAATGGCTCATCAAGAATGAGCAATTTAGGTTCATGCAATACGGTTACAATGAACTGCACCTTCTGCGCCATTCCTTTGGAAAGTTCTTCCACTTTTTTATTCCACCAACCCTGAATCTCGAATTTCTCAAACCAATATTTCAATCGCGTAAGCGCATCACGCTTGGATAGGCCTTTCAATTGGCACAGGTACAATGCCTGCTCGCCTACCTTCATTTTCTTGTACAGACCACGTTCTTCCGGCAAATAGCCGATATGCTCCAGATGCTTCTGTTCCAATCGCTCGTTACCGAACCAAAGGCTTCCTGTATCTGGGCCAGTTATCTGGTTAATGATCCGAATGAAAGTGGTCTTACCAGCGCCATTTGGTCCTAATAAGCCGAAAATGGAGCCTTCTGGAACAGCCACGCTGATATTCTCGATAGCAATATGGCCAGCATATGCTTTACTTACATTCTCTGCACGAAAGATGGGTTCTGACAACTTGGATGGTTTTTGTGTGCGTGGACTTGATCAATTATGGAAATAGTCCTTCATCTTATCGAAGAAGCTTTTTTCTCCTTTACCTGGATCTGGACGGAAGTTTTCTGAATTGCGAAGTTTCTCCAAGGCGTGTTTTTCGTCCTTCGATAACTTCTTTGGAATCCAAACATTGGTATGAACAAGGATATCTCCTTTTCTACCATAATCCAGATCAGGAAGTCCTTTTCCTCTTAAACGAAGCAACTTACCACTCTGCGTTCCTGCTTCGACCTTTATTCTCGCTTTCCCTTCTATGGTTGGTACTTCAACAGATGTTCCTAATACAGCATCGATGAAACTCACGTACAGTTCATAATGAAGGTTGTTGCCATCACGTTTCAACAACGGATGTTCTTCTTCCTCTACAAGGACGATAAGATCGCCCGGAATTCCGCCTTTGGCGCCTGCGTTTCCTTTTCCGCGTACAGAAAGCTGCATTTCGTTTCCAACTCCGGCAGGAATTTTCACTTCAATAACTTCTTCTCCTTTCACAATTCCATCGCCATAACATGCGGTGCACTTATGGGCTATGGTACTGCCTTGTCCGTTACAAGATGGACATGTTGAAGAGGTTTGCATTTGACCCAGAGGGGTGTTCATAACACGCGTAACCTGTCCGCGGCCACCGCATGTGTGGCAAGTATCCATTCTGCCGTCTTCAGCGCCAGTTCCTGTACACTTCTGGCAACTTACGTACTTGTTCACCTTCAGTTTCTTGGTGACACCGTTTGCCACTTCTTCCAAGTTCAATTTTACGCGAACTCTAAGATTGGAACCTTTGTTCACTCTGGTTCTGCGGCCTCCACCACCGAAACCACCACCGCCAAAACCTCCTCCGAAGATGTCACCGAATTGGCTGAAGATGTCGTCCATGGACATACCTCCACCGCCAAAACCTCCACCACCGAAACCAGCTGCTCCGCCCATTCCGGCATGACCGAATTGATCGTAACGTGCTTTCTTATCGGCATTGCTCAAAACCTCATACGCTTCAGCAGCTTCTTTGAATTTAGCTTCTGCACTAGCGTCATCAGGATTTTTATCCGGATGATATTTTACCGCCATTTTACGGTAAGCCTTCTTTATCTCAGTTGCATCGGCATTCTTGCCTACGCCCAGAACCTCGTAATAATCTCGCTTCGCCATTCTGATTCTTTGTTAAGCGCCTACCACAACCTTGGCAAACCGGATCACCTTTTCGTTAAGGAAATAACCCTTTTCCACTTCGTCTATCACCTTACCTTTCATGTCTTCAGTAGGAGCCGGCACCTGAGTTATGGCTTCATGAAACTCCGAATCAAAGACGTGGCCTTTAGATTCCATCGCTTTCAGGCCTTTGTTTTCCAATTCCTTCACCAACTTATGGTAAATGAGTTCAATGCCTTCTTTAACGCTTGGCACGTCCTTAGCAGTTTCCATATTGGTTCTTGCTCGCTCAAAATCATCAATAATTGGCAGCAAAAGTTTAAATACATCTTGGCCCCCGTTCATGATGAGGTCTACACGCTCCTTGGCGGTTCTCTTTCTAAAATTCTCAAAGTCAGAATAGAGTCTTAGATATTTATCATTCAGCTGGTCATATTGCTCCTTGAGCTCCTGCAACGGATCTTTTTCCATATCATTTACGGTTGTAGCATCTTGCTCAGAAGCTATCATTTCCTCATTTTCCAGTTCAACTGCTTCTTGTTCCTTCTTCTTGCTCATTGGTTCAAAATTTCTGTCAGCCGCGTACATCAAATAGCCTGCCTCAGTCCTACTTGGGACAAATTGGCAGAAATGCGCCTTTTTTAAGCAATTGCAAAAGTAAAAAAGGCAGGACGCTGTCCTGCCTTTAATTATTTCAATAAGATAGAAGGTTAGTTTGAAACCAACTTCTGCAATTCTGCGTGCAAATTGGCTCCTCTAAGATTCTTGGCAATAATGACACCATTGGCATCGATAAGGAAGTTTCCAGGAATTGAACGCACGCCATAGGTTGCTGCTCCAGCGCTATTCCAACCACCAAGGTCGCTCACATTTACCCAATTCAAACCGTCTTGTTTGATTGCATTTACCCACTGCTCTTGACTTTTATCCAACGATACTCCGTAGATCTCAAATCCTTTGGCATCCTTGAAATTGGATTTATTGAACTTCTTGTATGCCTCAACCACGTTTGGGTTTTCCATACGGCAAGGTCGGCACCAAGAGGCCCAGAAATCGATCAGAACAACCTTTCCTTTCAACGATGAGAGAGAAATTTCCTTTCCATCTGGATTCTTGAATTTCAACTCTGGAGCCTTATCTCCTATATTCAAACCAACCTGCACTTCGGCTACTTCAGACGTTTTACCATCTCCGCCACCTGCAAACACTCCAACCGAAGTAAGAAGCATCGTTATTGTCAAAATAAAACCTATTGTTCTCATTGCTTATGTTTTCTACAAATTTATAAGTGATGTACTTTTCTTGGTTCGGTACAGAGACCAACAACCATACCGATCATATTCTCTTGATGTTTGCACCAATAGCATTCAATCTACTGTCGATATTCTGGTAACCGCGATCTATCTGCTCGATATTGTGAATCAAACTCTTTCCGTCTGCAGAAAGTGCAGCTATAAGAAGCGAAACTCCAGCACGTATATCGGGGCTTGTCATCTGAATTCCACGCAATTCTACCTGATGATCCATACCAATAACCGTGGCTCGATGTGGATCGCACAGAATGATCTTGGCACCCATGTCAATCAACTTGTCAACGAAGAATAAACGGCTCTCAAACATTTTCTGATGAATGAGCACGCTTCCTTTGGCCTGAATGGCAACCACCAGAATAATACTGAGAAGGTCTGGAGTGAATCCGGGCCATGGTGCATCTGCTACCGTTAAAATAGAACCATCAATGAACGATTCTATGGCATAATGCTCTTGAGATGGGATGTAAAGATCATCTCCTCGAAGTTCCATCTGAATTCCCAAACGACTGAAAATAGTTGGGATGAGCCCAAGATCAGGATAGCTCACATCTTTAATGGTGATCTCTGATTTGGTCATTGCTGCCAAACCAATGAAAGAGCCTATTTCAATCATATCGGGCAAACAGCGATGTTCTGTTCCCCCGAGTTCTTTTACACCGTCAATAACCAACAGATTGGAACCAACACCAGAGATCTTGGCGCCCATTCTATTGAGCATTTTGCACAATTGCTGCAGATAAGGTTCGCATGCAGCGTTGTATATAGTTGTACGACCTTCTGCCATAACCGCTGCCATAACAATATTGGCAGTACCGGTTACGGAAGCTTCATCAAGCAACATGTATGTTCCCTTGAGCTTACCTTCAACTTTGTAGAATTGCTCATCGGCCATGTACTCGAAATTGGCTCCTAACTTCTGGAATCCAATGAAGTGTGTATCAAGCCTCCTACGTCCGATCTTGTCGCCACCAGGCTGCGGAATGTAGCCTTTACCAAATCTTGCCAACATTGGACCAACAACCATGATGGAACCTCGAAGACCAGAACCTTTCTGTTTGAATTTATCTGAGTGTAAGTATTCCAGATCCACGTTATCAGCTGTAAACTCATACGTATCTTCACTCAGCTGATTGACCTTAACACCAAGGTCGCGCAAGAGATCGATCAATTTATTTACATCTCGAATATTCGGGATATTGGAAATAGTGACCTTTTCTGATGTAAGTAGAACAGCACACAGAATCTGTAACGCTTCATTCTTGGCTCCTTGAGGAACTAATTCTCCTTTCAGTTTGTTGCCACCAACGATCTCAAAAGATGCCATGCTCAGTTTCTTCTACGATTATTCTTTTTACGCTTAACACGTCCTTTACGTGGACGATTGTTGCTATTCGATTGTACTGCAGGATCAATAAGGTCCTTGCTGTCTGAAAGTTCAACTTCTACAGGAACCACCACTCTTCCTCCTGAAAGATTGAGTAGGTCTTTTTTGATAACGCGGTCTTCAACAGAATCACGATTCCAATTGAGATATGCGCGCTTCATGATGTTGGCAACGGCAACTCCCATTTTTGTTCTCTCCTCATCGTTCTCCTCTGTGGCCACTTTCTTTATCATGTGTTCAAGAACCCGACCATAGTGCCTGTAAGCAATCTCATTTTCAGGATATGGAATTCGCTCAGGACCCGTTTCAAAATCTTCTTTAAGAGGTTTTGGAAATGGGGAATCCACATCAAAATCAAACCCGGAAATGATAAACATGTGATCCCACAATTTGTGGGTAAGGTCTTCATTGCTTTTCAGATAAGGATTAACCTGTCCCATTACCTTAATGATTGACTTTGCTGCACGATTTCGCTCGCTCTTATCAGCAATGGTCTTGGCGTATTCTATCATCTTCTGAATGTTCCGCCCGTACTCTGGAATCTGCATCGCTTCGCGCGAAGTATTGTATTCCATCTGTAATTCATTATCCAAACTCATCTCTTTGTCTTAACGCTCTGCAAAATATGAAAAGTACATCCTGAAAAAGCGAAAGCCCCTTGAAAGGGGCTCGCTTAATTCAAAAACTTAACGTTTCTTAATATCTATAGTATTCTGGCTTGTATGGTCCTTCTACAGTTACTCCAATGTAATCGGCTTGATCTGTAGTAAGTTCTTCCAACTCTACGCCAATTTTGGCTAAGTGAAGCCTTGCAACCTTCTCGTCCAAATGCTTAGGCAGCATATAAACCTCATTCTTATAGGCAGAAGCGTTTGTCCAAAGCTCCAACTGAGCCAACGTTTGGTTGGTGAATGAATTGGACATTACAAATGATGGGTGGCCAGTGGCACAGCCAAGATTGACCAAACGACCCTCTGCAAGAACGATGATATCGTTACCATCGATATTGTAAAGATCGACCTGCGGTTTGATCTCATTCTTTGTGCTACCGTAATTCTTGTTCAACCAAGCCATATCGATCTCGTTATCGAAATGACCGATATTGCAAACGATAGTCTTATCGTGCATTGCTTTGAAGTGCTCTGCTTTAATAATGTCCTTGTTACCAGTGGCAGTAACCACAATGTCTGCTCTTGGAATTGCTTTTGACATTGGTTTGACTTCAAATCCATCCATAGCAGCTTGTAGCGCACAGATAGGATCGATTTCAGTTACAATAACTCTAACACCTGCTCCGCGAAGAGAAGCTGCAGAACCTTTACCTACATCTCCGTAACCAGCTACTACAGCAACTTTACCGGCCATCATTACATCTGTTGCTCTTCTAATTGCATCAACCAAAGATTCTTTACAACCATACTTGTTATCGAATTTCGATTTGGTTACCGAATCGTTGATGTTGATTGCAGGCATTGGAAGCGTTCCTTTCTTAACACGCTCATAAAGTCTGTGAACTCCTGTTGTAGTTTCTTCAGAGATTCCTTTAATGCCTTTGGCCAATTCTGGAAACCTGTCTAGTACCATGTTGGTAAGATCACCACCATCGTCCAAAATCATGTTCAATGGTTCTCCTCCTTCAAATGCGAAAAGCGTTTGCTCGATACACCAATCAAACTCTTCCTCATTCATTCCTTTCCAAGCGAAAACTGGAATTCCAGCAGCTGCAATAGCAGCAGCAGCGTGGTCTTGAGTAGAGAAAATGTTACAAGAAGACCAAGTAACATCTGCACCTAGTTCAACCAACGTTTCAATCAGAACCGCAGTTTGAATGGTCATATGGAGACAACCTGCAATTCGTGCACCTTTCAAAGGCTTGGTTGCTCCGAATTCCTCACGAAGCGACATTAGACCTGGCATTTCAGCCTCAGCCAAACGTATTTCTTTTCTTCCCCAATCCGCTAGGGAGATATCTTTTACTTTAAAATTCAATTTTTCTGCAGTACTGCTCATTGTATCATTTGTTTTATCGGGCGCAAAGGTACGCGTAAAAGAATAACGGTCAATTGATTAACCAAACAAAGGGAGAATTGTTGCTGGTATTAACGGGAAATTACCTTGTGCTATTTTACCTGAAGATGGTAATCGTCCCCATCTTATTGAAGTATCTTCCTCGATACCAAACAAGGTCAATTTGATACGAATAGGCACCTTGCTGTGCTTGCTTTCCAGATTCACGATGAGTACCATCCCAGTATTCATTCACATCATAGGTTTCCCACACAAGTTTTCCCCAGCGGTCATAAATCTGCAGGTGCCATTCTGTAATGCCCTTCTGCTTTATTTCAAACACGTCATTCACTCCATCACCGTTAGGTGTAAAGGCGGTCTGAATGAAAAATGTCTCTTGCTCCCAAACATAGAATGGAATTACCGTGTCATCAACGCAGCCAAGCTCATTGGATACAGTAAGTAGCACATCATATACACCTGAGTCTTGAAACACACCAACGGCATCAAACTGATTATCTACCGTGTAGCGATTATCGAAATCCCAATAAGACGAATCTGGAACGGAGTACAAACTTGTATTCCAAAACTGCATCATAGTGTCTGGTAACTGTAGAGAAGACTCTTGGGGGTAGAAATCTGCCACCGGATGTGGTCTAACCTCCATGTACACCTTAGCTGAATCTCTACAACCAGTTACAGTGTTTACCACGTACTGCGTAACTACATACCAACCTGGCTCTTCAAAAACGTAATCTACCTGATTCTGCACACTCCCATCAACCTCAATGGTAGAGTCTTGGTCGCTGAAATGATAATACCAATTGGTAATATCAACATCGGCATAAGATGAATCGTAGAAGGGAATAGGCAACTCTGTACATACAACCACAGTATCCACAGAAAGGCCAGCAACAGGCGATCGATAGACGGTTATCTCCAAAGGGCCTGCGTAAGCTTCGCACTGATCCTCTGAGTAAACAGTTACAGATACATAGTATGTGCCAGGATCGTTGAAGTCATGACCTGGATTCTGAAGGTCAGAAGTAGTTCCATCTCCAAAATCCCATAACCAGCTTGCAACATCTGTTGAAGTGTCAAAAAAGCGGATTGCTGCAGAATCGCAAACCGTTGTGTCTGACGAGAAGAACCCAGCCGTTGGAATTATGAATGGTTCAATAGCATTAGGCCGAACAACGGTATCTGTAAACACCCCGTTTGATGCAGCCAAAGTGACTGTATATGGCCCCACTCCCGTGAAAGTATGCGTTGGGTTTTGATCAGTTGATAACGTGCTTCCATCTCCAAAATCCCAAACCCATGAGGTTGGGTTTCCTTCAGAAGTATCGGTAAATTGTACTTGTGTTGACCCACATTGAGCATTAATAACCATTTCAAAACCACCATAAACGTATGGCGGAAGAATGATATCGACCACCACATCGCAAATGGCCGAACAGCCGAAGGTATCAGTCACTTCTACATTGGCATTGTATTGACCAGTACTTCCGTATAGATGAGATGGGGATTCTTCAATCGAAGAACCTCCGTCACCGAATTGCCAGAAGTACTCGTAAGGTTCTGTACCCACAGTAACCACTGGATTGAATCCTGTTTCGGCACCGAGGTAACTGTCAGTCACATCACTACAATCCACAACAGGGTTCGGATGTTCAATAACTGTTATGACCTCCGAGTCGACAGTAGGCGTGATAGGACATGGATAGGAACTTGCCATGGTAACCATCACCATATCTCCATTGTTGATGTTGGCGGGCGTAAATGAAGGTCCTGTTCCACTTGAAACGCCATTTTGAAACCACTCGAAAGATGGGTTGTTTCCGCCTGCAAATGGTACCGCTCCGAACGTAATGGCATCTCCTTCGCAGATCTCCGTTGTCGTGGCGGTAATGAAAACCTGAGGTTCTACAACGGGCATAACATTTACATAGAAGGTGTCTGGTTTAGACCAATTACAGCATGGCGATTGCGTTTGCAGCGTAACCATGTATGTACCAACCTGATTGTACGTGTGAGAAGGAGTAGCTTGAGTGCTTGTGTTAGCCGATCCAGAAGCAGGATCGCCAAAATTCCATCTGTAACCAAGGACATTAAAACTAATTGGCCATGTTGACGAAAAATTGACGGCATCTCCTGGGCAAATGGTATCGTCTCCTTGAATGGTTGGTAAGTATGGTGAACCATCAGTGAAAATATTGACGAATCCGGAATGAAAATAAGGTACTCCATTTGACACCATTGTCAAATCCTGAGCACCCATTGTTGTGTATTGAGCAGTAGTGCTTTGCCCTACTGTATTCTGTGGAACTGTAGTTCCTTCATAGAACCATTCAATGATTCCGTTCGCGTTTGTAGTGAAATAAATATCTGAATACGTACAACCAGTCGATTCCAGTAAAACATCAGGCTCAACATTGGCCGCCAAACTAGTTTGGGCAACTTGAATTCCGGTTGGTTGTTGATATAATGGCAAACTTTCTCCCGTTGCACCA
>JAGYJL010000140.1 GCA_018402015.1 Flavobacteriales bacterium
TTAGAATACGCTTAAGTGCGTCAGCATCCAATGGGTTCAAATGAGTAACCACTGGAAGGCGGCCTATTAATTCAGGAATCAATCCAAAACCTTTAATATCCTGAGCTGAGATATATTGAAGTAGATTGTCTTCATCTATCTCCACTCTATCTTCTTGAGTAGCATAACCAATGGTCTGTTTCTTCATTCTTTTGGCAATGAGCTTTTCAATACCATCAAATGCTCCACCACAAATGAAGAGAATGTTCTTTGTATCAACCGCTACCATTTTTTGCTCCGGATGTTTTCTACCACCTTGTGGCGGAACGTTTACAACCGATCCTTCCAACAATTTCAAGAGACCCTGTTGAACACCTTCGCCCGACACATCACGCGTTATAGATGCATTATCTCCTTTTCGAGCAATCTTGTCAATCTCATCAATGAAAACAATTCCTTTTTCTGCGGCTGCCTGATCGTAATCTGCAGCCTGCAGCAATCTGCTCAGAATACTTTCAACGTCTTCTCCCACGTATCCACTTTCGGTAAGAACGGTCGCATCGGCAATACAGAAGGGAACATTCAACATTTTAGCGATGGTACGAGCTAAGAGCGTTTTCCCTGTTCCCGTACGGCCAACTAGAATGATATTTGATTTTTCCACCTCAATATCATCGTTGTCAGGCTTTTGAACCAATCGCTTAAAGTGATTGTATACTGCTACCGAAAGCACTTTTTTAGCTTGGTCCTGCCCGATAACGTACTCATCCAAAAAGGACTTTATCTCTATAGGCTTGAGCAGATTAAGTGACTGGTTGAGAGTCTTATCCTGCTTGCTAGCGAACTCTTCGTTAACGATCTGATACGCCTGAGCTATGCATCTATCGCATATATGACCATTGATTCCTGCTATCAACACAGCAGTGTCCTGCTTGTCGCGTCCACAGAATGAACATTTGATATGATCCTTATCCTTACTTGCCTTCATGTTACAATAACTTTTCTCTCTGGCATCGGGGCCGATGCCAGAGATATTAGTTTCAATTTACCGGATTATTTTGTTCTTACCAGAACCTCATCGATCATTCCGTAATCCTTGGCTTCCTGAGCTGTCATCCAATAATCACGGTCACTGTCTTCCCAGACTTTCTCATAGGTCTGACCAGAATGGTTTGCAATGATGTCGTATAGTTCCTTCTTCAGCTTAGCAATCTCGCGTGCAGTGATCTCGATATCTGATGCCTGACCTTGAGCTCCACCCAATGGCTGATGAATCATAACCCTAGAGTGCTTTAACGCTGTTCTCTTGCCTTTAGTACCTGCGCAAAGAAGAACAGCTCCCATTGAAGCTGCCATTCCTGTACAAATTGTAGCAACATCTGGAGCTATGTACTGCATTGTGTCGTAAATACCCAATCCTGCATATACCGAACCGCCTGGTGAATTCAGATAAACCTGAATATCTTTTTTTGCATCGGCACTTTCTAAGAACAATAACTGCGCTTGAATGATGTTGGCAACTGTGTCGTCAATTCCAGTTCCGAGGAAAATGATCCTATCCATCATCAACCTCGAGAAAACATCCATTTGGGCAACGTTCAGTTGACGTTCCTCAATAATGTATGGAGTCATAGAGCTAACTACATCATCAAACGTAGTGCTGCTGATTCCTTTGTGCTTAATAGCGTACTTCCTGAATTCGTATCCGTCCATTTCTATATCCTTACTTTGTTTAAAACCGAGAATGCCGAATATCGCAATTAAACGCAATACCCGGCATTCTAGTAAGTAGACAGTTTTTAACCGTCAATTGTTCTTTACGCGTTCTCTTTAGCGAGCATTTCATAGAATTTCTCGCTGGTGGTCTTCGATTCGCTAAGCGTGGCTTTATCTTTAAAGAACTCCATTACCTTCTGATCGTAAAGCTGGTCGTTGATCTTCTTTACCTCTTCTTGACGTTGCATGAATTTCTGCACCATGTCTTCCATCATCTCGTCATCTGCCTGCTGCATTCCGTAGTAAGCAAATTGCTGACGAAGTTGATCACGAACACCATCTTTAAGTTCATCATGAGAAACTTTGATATCGTTTTCACGAATTATCTTGTTCTCGATCAACTGCCACTTCAATCCATCTCGATAATTAGGATATTCTTGATCAACTTCTTCTTTGGAAGCCTTCTTCTCTCCTATTGTCAGCAACCAACGCTTTAGGAATTCATCCGGAAGTTCGATCTTGGTGTTCTTGAGTAGACTCAGAACCATATCATTCTTCAACTTTCTATCGCTTTCTTTCACGAAATAATCAGCGTAATCCTGCTTGATCTTGGCTTTCAATTCATCCAAGCTGGTAACAGAACCGTCAGGATACATTTTCTTGAAAAGCTCCTCGTTCAGCTCAGCTGGAGTCAACCTTTGGATTTTCTCAATTGTGATCTTGAATAAGTCATTAACCGTTTCCAGATCGGCTTTAGAAACAGCAAGCATGGCCGCCATATCTGTTTCGTTCGAACTGAAATCGCGGAAATTCACCTTGATCACGTCTCCCAATTTCGCACCGATAAGCGGCTTTTTCACGTCTTCCGTAAGGTCATCAAGAGATATACTGGAAACATTTAGAACCCCACCTTCTTTTATCGTACCATCTTCATTCAATTCAACCCACTGAACTCGAACCAGATCATTATCGGCAATGGTATCGTGTTCTACCATTTGACCGCTACGCTTCGAAATGTTTTCCAAAGAATTCTCTATGTCCTTATCAGTAGCTTCAATAATGTAATGTTCGAATTTGAAGTTCTTACCTAATTCAAGGTCGATTTTCGGTGCAAGACCAAGATCGTAAGTAAACTCCATCTCAGCAGGATTTTCCCAATCTGCTTTTGGTTCTACCGACTCCGAAGGAAGCGGATTTCCGAGAATGTCAATTTTCTCGTTTCCGATGAACTCGTACAACTTATTGCCGAGCATTTTATTCACCTCGTCAACTAGAACAGATGGACCATACATCTTCTTTACCACACCCACAGGAACTTTTCCTGGACGGAAACCAGGCATTTTAGCCTTGCGTGCATGCTCCTTCAACGTTTTCTCAACCAATGGTTGATAATCGGCAGGTGCCAATTTGATGGTTACCCTTGCATTCAATTCGTCAATGGTTTCCTTGGTAATATTCATTGTGCTCGTTTACAGATTATTATTAGC
>JAGYJL010000141.1 GCA_018402015.1 Flavobacteriales bacterium
CGTTCAAGAAATCTGTTGGTCTGAACGGAGTTGGTACCAAGGCAGTGAATGCCATGTCTTCCGTTTTTACCATCCAGTGCTATCGCGATGAGCAGACCAAGTTGGCAGAATTCCAAAAGGGAATCATTACCAACGATGCTCCGATTGAACCTAGCAGTCAGCGGAAGGGAACGCTTACGTATTTCGAGCCAGACGAAACGCTTTTCAAGGGATTCAAATTCCGAGATGAGCATGTTAAGAAGATGTTGTGGAACTATTGCTACCTGAATCCAGGGTTGACAATCGTTTACAACGGAGAGAAGATGCACTCTGAGAATGGTTTGAAGGACCTGTTGGAGGCTAAGATCGATGACGATATCCGCTACCCGATCATTCATCTGAAAGGAGAAGATATTGAAGTGGCCATCACGCATGGTAATTCTTCACGTGAGGAGTATTATTCGTTCGTGAACGGACAGCACACCACTATGGGTGGAACGCATCAAGGAGCTTTCAGAGAAGCGGTTGTTACTACTATCAGAACGCATTTCAACAAGAACTTGGATGCAGGCGATGTGCGCAGCGGGATGATCGCGGCCATTTCAGTCAAGGTCATGGAACCAGTTTTTGAGAGCCAGACCAAAACCAAATTAGGTTCGCAGAATGTGGCCGAAGACGGCCCATCGATGAAAGCGTTTGTGGGCGATTTCCTGAAAACTGAACTCGATAATTTTCTGCACAAGAACCCGCAGGTGGCAGAAGTGTTACTGAAGCGAATTCAACAAGCAGAGCGGGAGAGGAAAGAACTTTCCGGTATCAAGAAATTGGCGCGCGATAGAGCCAAAAAAGCCAGCCTTCATAACAAGAAACTACGCGATTGCCGTGTTCATTTCGATTCAAATAAAGAGCGCGCAGACGAAACCACTATTTTCATTACGGAGGGAGATTCTGCATCAGGTTCCATCACAAAAAGCCGTGATCCAAATACACAGGCCGTATTCAGTTTGCGTGGAAAACCGCTGAACAGCTACGGACTCACACGGAAAGTGGTGTACGAGAATGAGGAATTCAACTTGCTGCAAGCTGCCTTGAACATTGAAGATGGACTAGAAGGTTTGCGCTATAATCGAATTGTAATTGCTACCGATGCTGATGTGGATGGAATGCACATCAGATTGTTGCTTCTAACGTTCCTACTGCAATTCTTTCCTGATCTGATCAAGAACGGCCACGTTTACATTTTGCAAACGCCACTTTTCCGCGTGCGGAACAAAAAGGAAACGCGCTATTGCTACAGCGAGGATGAGCGTAGAGATGCTATCGCGAGTTTGGGAAAGAACCCTGAAATAACCCGATTCAAAGGATTGGGAGAGATCTCACCGGATGAGTTCAAGAACTTTATTGGAGAAGACATGCGCTTGGATCCGGTGGAGATTCGGAAAGAAGACCACTTGAGCCAGATGTTGGAATTCTTCATGGGCAAGAATACGCCTGACCGACAGGATTTCATTATTGAACGATTGAGGATTGAAAAAGATCTTGTTGAGGATATTGAGAAAGAGAAAGCAGCCATGGGGGCGGAGTAGAAAGACGAAAAAGGAGAAAAGAAAAACGTGGTTTCGGAACGAGATATTGAGAATGTAGTGGAGGAAGCAGCTTCTAGCTATTCGGGCTACAGGAGTTTCAAGGATTTAGAATGTTGGAAAGCCTGTGTTGATGTGAGACGTTGGTTTTTAGCGGTTGTTAAGAGTTTCCCTAAGGAGGAACGCTATGAATTGGTCAGTCAAATGAATCGCGCTTCCCGTTCAACAACGGCAAACATTGCTGAAGGATATGGTCGTTACCACTTTCAAGAGAATATTCAGTTCTGTCGGACCTCACGTGGTTCGTTGTATGAACTCATAGATCATTTAACAGTAGCTGTTGAAGAGGAGTACATATCGCAGGAAACGAGTGATGAAGGGGAAGCCCTTGTCCGAAAGTCGATTGCTATTTTAAATGGATACATCAAGTATCTACAGAACCAAAAACAAGGGTAGGATGAACATTTTTCCTTTTGCCATTTTTCATTTTCACTTGAATGTCTGACGAAAACGAAGAGAAGAAAGAAGACGGAACGGGCGAAGTAGAGAATGCCATTGCCGTTAGCGGGATGTACCAAGATTGGTTCTTGGACTACGCTAGCTACGTCATTCTAGAGCGCGCTGTTCCTACAATTGAAGATGGTCTGAAACCCGTTCAGACGCGTATCATGCACTCCATGTTCGAGTTGGAAGATGGACGCTACAATAAGGTGGCGAACATCATCGGGCATTGCATGAAGTACCATCCGCATGGCGATATGGCCATTGGCGATGCCATTGTCGGTCTTGGGCAGAAGGAACTCCTTATTGACACGCAAGGAAACTGGGGAAATACGCTTACTGGCGACCGCGCTGCAGCAGGTCGATACATTGAAGCGCGCCTCTCCAAATTCGCGTTGGAAGTAGTTTTCAATCCGAAAACCACCAACTGGAAAACCAGTTATGACGGCAGGAACAAGGAGCCGGTCACGCTTCCTGTCAAGTTTCCACTGTTACTTACACAAGGCGTTGAGGGTATTGCGGTTGGACTTTCCACCAAAATTCTTCCGCACAATTTCAACGAACTGATTGATGCTTCTATTCAAATTCTGAAAGGGAAGAAAGCCACGGTTTTTCCCGATTTTTTAACGGGTGGAATGATCGATGTAAGCAATTACAACGATGGACAGCGTGGCGGAAAAGTGCGCGTTCGTGCCAAAATCGGAAAGGTCGATACCAAAACCTTGGTCATTACAGAGATTCCATACGGAACGAATACTTCCAACCTTATCGACAGCATTCTGAAAGCCAACGATAAGGGTAAGATCAAGATCAAAAAGGTGGAAGATAACACGGCTCAGGACGTGGAAATCCTTATCCATCTTGCAGCTGGAATTTCGCCAGATAAGACCATTGATGCGCTTTACAGTTTTACAGATTGCGAATCGAGTATTTCTCCGAATGCTTGTGTGATCGTGAACGAGAAACCGATGTTCATGTCGGTTTCGGAGATTCTGCAGATATGCACGCAGCAGACACTGGATCTGCTACGCAGAGAGTTGGAGATCAAGCTAAGCGAACTGAACGAGCAATGGCATTTCGCATCGTTGGAGAAGATCTTCATT
>JAGYJL010000142.1 GCA_018402015.1 Flavobacteriales bacterium
TTTCACGGTAGACGAAACCCATGTGTAAGCACCATTGAGTTTCAACAGCACTTTTCCGATAGTTAGGGCCATTTCCAGCTTGCCTTCAATTCCTTTTACAGAAACAGTGCGCTTGTTCCTAGGTGTCCACAGACCGCCATCTGGTAGCCAAATGACCCAATTGTCTATTTCCGATTGGAAATAGCTTCCATCTAACTGAAATTTGAACGCTTTGGTGTTTGCATTGAATCCAAGACCCGCTTCCCAACTGAACCCGACTTCACTTTGTAGATCTGGATTGCCACCAGGAGCCCAATACAGATCATTGAGCGTTGGCGGACGGAAATTGCGAGATACATTTCCTTTAACATGCATCCATTCTGTTGGCTTCACTTCTACTCCAACCAATCCTTGAATAGGGCTGAATTTGGCATCGATGAGATCTTCGCGAACGAGCAACTGTGCTGCCACCCATTTTTTGGGAACGTACTTAAGTGAGGCAAAAACGGCCTGCCAAAACCGCCATTTGGGTTCAGATCGATAAGCACTATCAGACTTAGCTGTTTCATTGAAGATGTCTGCACCGGCTTCGAAATGAAGGTTGTGCCCTAAATTCAATTTGTACCTGACCAGATTCTTGTTGGCCTGATAAAGATGATGAAAGGTGTATTCATTATTATCTAAGTACTCTTGCTTGCCATAGATGTATGATGCAGAAACCGAAATTTCAGATTTCTCTCCTATTCGCCTCCAATTCAAGGCTACCCAAATATCTCTGTCAAACAATGTCTCGTTTGTAGAGGCCATGAGCATGGTTGGAGGAAATTGACGCCTAACCTGAGAGTAGTAAACGCTGGCTTTCAAACGGTTACGTTCATTTAGTTGAGCGCCTAAAGATTTGCTAAAGCCAATTCGCTCAATAGCAGCGTGTTCGAGCGTTTTCTCTTCTCCGGCAATACTGGCTAGATTTCGGTATGAGAAATTGTTTTGGGCTGTTTGGTATTCAAATGAGGTATTATCAACCATTCGTTTGAACTTGTCTCTCAGTTGAAGCGAAACACCGTAGGTACCAAACGAACCCGCAGAAAGATTGAGATTCACATCAAGTCCGTCTTCCGTTCTTCTCGCGCTGGGAATAAGTTCGATGGTACCTCCGATCCCACCAGAATTGTTGGTCAGTCCGGCAGAACCGTATAAAACACGCACATTTGAAACACCGCTAAGCGAAATGGTTGAAAGGTCGGTCTGGCCAAGCATTGGATCGTTGATGGGAATACCTTCCCACACCACTTGCGTGTGTTGAGACCCCGTTCCTCTGACAGAGAAATTGGCTATTCCGCCCGGACTGTAAGCACGTGTTGCAATGAAACTTTCTGTTTCCAGCACTTGCGTTAGCCCTCTTGATTGAAGTAAAGCATAGAGCAGCGTATCAGACTCCGTTACAGAAGACCCAACAGCCTCCGCAATACGCTGTTCTGTAACGGTAACCATTGGATAAACAATGGTATCGCCAAGCTGCGCAAAGCAGACCGCATGCAATAATCCGAACAACAGGCAAAAGCCTATATTTTTCATTTTTTCATATCCTGCTCCCGACCTTTTTCCCGAAGGCAATGAGAACGTGATGCTATGGGCAGGTCTTCTGACTTACTCGAACCTATTGGCCTTCCCTTCTAAGTGAAAGTGACCGAGAGTAACAGGTCTTACTCGAGCTTACAGCTGCGGGAACAGTCTCGGATTTGCACCGAATTCCCATTTTAATCTCTCACATCTGTTGGGATGCTTGAGAACCTAAAGCACTGCGAAAGTAGTTGATTAGTTGATAGAGCGTATCCGTTTATAAAGTTTACAGAGAAATAGAGTTAACAGGTCTCGACCTTTCGACTACATAAACTCAGTGAATTCCGTAAACTATCTTATTCCTCGCCACTTATTCTTCGGTTTTCCACCACCTCCTCCGCTGTTCTTGTTGCGCTGATTTCCGTTTGGATTGGGCTTGCGCGGTGGGCGCTGACCTTGCTGTTTCTTCTCAGGTGCGGTTTCAGGGTCCTGCGGTTCAAAACCTGGGATAATATCCCTAGAAAGCTTCTCTCCCAAGAGTTTTTCTATCCCTTTCACGTAATCCACCTCATCGCCACCAACCAAAGAAATGGCTTCTCCGGTAGCTCCTGCCCTGCCCGTTCGACCTATACGATGCACATAATCCTCCGGAATGTTGGGTAACTCGTAATTGATAACGTGTGGCAGCAATGGGATATCCAGACCACGTGCAGCAATATCGGTAGCTACCAATACACGGATCTTACCGGTTTTAAAACCTGCCAATGCCGCGGTACGTGCATTCTGGGTCTTATTACCATGGATAGCCGCAGAAGTGATACCAGCCTTCTGCAACTTCTCACTAAGTCGGTTGGCGCCATGTTTAGTGCGTGTGAACACCAATACCTGTTGCCATTTTCCTTCCGATATGAGTTTGATGGTAAGCGCGGTCTTGTTGTCCTTATCTACGCGAATGGTGCGTTGCTCTATCTTTTCTACCGTAGTGTTGGCTGGCGTGGCCGAAACCGTGACAGGCTGATGCAGAAAGCTTTCTGCCAACTTGCGTATATCCTTACTGAAGGTGGCCGAAAACAACAAATTCTGACGCTTTTGTGGTAACAAGGCCAATATGCGCTTGATGTCGCGCAGAAAACCCATATCGAGCATCCTGTCTGCTTCATCCAACACCAAAATCTCTACGTTTTTAAGCGATAGCAAGCGTTGGTCAATAAGGTCTAACAATCGCCCTGGCGTAGCAACAAGCACGTCAACCCCGGCCCGTAGCGCTTTAACTTGGGGTACTTGGCTTACGCCACCAAAGATCACAGCCGCGCGCATGTCAACGGCCTTACCAAAATCATTCACATCTTCCAACACCTGAGCCGCCAATTCGCGGGTTGGAGTAAGAACAAGCGCCCGCACTGGTCGGTTATGCTTTATCGGATTCTGAGATAGCTGTTGTAGCATTGGCAACGCAAAGCCTGCGGTCTTTCCTGTTCCTGTTTGGGCCGATGCCAATACGTCCTTGCCTTCCAGTACAACTGGAATACATTTTTCTTGAATAGGTGATGGTGTGGTGTATCCCTTTTGCTCAATGGCGCTGAGCAGGGCTTGGGATAGCCCTAGTTCTTTAAATGAC
>JAGYJL010000143.1 GCA_018402015.1 Flavobacteriales bacterium
ACGATCCAGCAAGGAGGTGATACTGGCGGCAGATGCAGTGACTTTGAAGCTGGAGAACCAAAAAAATGGTACTACGATTGTTTGGCAAAAATTGGACAGGTTGGTCGGGAATTCCTCCGAAGAGAATGAAGCTGCCAGAAAGGTTTTCTTGGAAGAGTTTGAATTAGTAAATCGACACCTAAGTCTTGTTTTCCATCGTTTTTTGGAGCGAAACAAGTTGAACATATGGATGAATGGCATTAGGCTACAAGCTTGGGACCCGTTTTTGAAAGAGGCATCAGGAACTCAGATTGTTGCAAAAGAGTGGATTACCGAAGGCAAGATCAAAGTAAAATGCTTTGTGCTCCCGCACATTTCGATGATGAGCGTTGAAGAACGGAAAGAGGCGCGCGTGGATGAATGGTACGGGCTTCAAGGGTTTTACATCTACCGAAGTAATAGGCTATTGCTCTATGGTGATTGGTTAGGTCTTTTCTCCACGAATGAACATTATAAGAACGCTCGCATCTTAGTAGATATACCCAACTCGATGGACCATGACTGGAAAATTGACATCAAAAAGTCTACAGCTACACCTTCTCTTATTGCTAGAAAAGACCTCGTAAGACTTGGAAAGCTGACAAGGTTGGCCGCAGGGAACGTGCATCGATTCAGAGGGAATCAAATAAAGCTTGATGAGACTGTCAAGGCCTTGGATTTTCAAGGGGTGTGGAAGGCCACGAAGTCAAGAGAAGGGGCCCGAAGCTATTACGTAAATACGGATCATCCGGTAGTGAAGGGACTACTAGGACGAAACGACATCAAAGGATCGGAGTTGAGGCAGTTGCTTAAAATGATAGGCCAAACCGCTCCGGTTGAATCTATTATTCAATTCCATAGCGAGGAACCGCAAAGCCACGAATTAAGGGAGCCTTTCAAAGAATTGGACGAGGGTACAATTAAGCTAGCTAAGCTGATGTTTGAGGCTTCCGTTGCTGGAGGAATAAGCAGGGAAATGGCCGTTAAGCAGATTTTGAAGATAGAACCATTCAATGAATACCCTGAGTTAATCGCCCATTTAAATTGACATGAACTACCTAGACAGCGCAAGGAATGTTGCGCATATCCTCTTGGGAAAACTCAAGACAAAGCCAACGGAACACGACCTTCAGGAAGCGATAGATCAAATCTTTCTCATGCCTGCATTCGCAGATGTGGACAGAGATCAATTGCTGGAGCAATTGGAAGCTGACTTCGATATCTATTCGAAAGCGGCTACCCTTCTAGTTGAAGAAGATGTTAAACCTTGGCTGAGTGAGCGGAAATCAAATGTCAAATGGCAATTGTGGGAGCGATATAGGGCTTATATCAAAGAGAATGATGGTTCATTTCCTATTGAGAATCTGGATGATGTGACTGACAAAATTCTCGACCGTTGTATTAATCCAACTGCGCCTGGAAGATGGGATAGAAGAGGAATGGTTGTCGGAAATGTGCAATCGGGAAAAACTGCAAACTATGTTGGGCTTATAAATAAAGCAACGGACGCAGGTTATAAGCTGATTATTGTAATAGCTGGGATTCATAACTCGTTGAGAAAGCAAACCCAAGGCCGGGTTGATCAAGGTTTTATCGGCAGAAGTAGTTCAGAGTTCATTCAATTCAAACGAACGGTCAAAGTCGGAGTAGGCAAATATGATTGCGATACTGAGATTTACTCTTATACATCAGCAGAGAATAACGGGGATTTCAAAAGACAGGTAGCCACAAACATTAATGTGCCGATTGGAGGTCAGAGTCCTACAGTATTGGTCATTAAGAAGAACAAGAGTATTCTAGAAAACCTAATCCTGTGGTTAAATCAATTCGCTCATGAAGATACTGATGGAGAGAGGAAGATTTTCAATGTTCCATTGTTGGTGATTGACGATGAGGCAGATAGCGCTTCGGTCAATTCAGGAAGTGAACTAGATGTCAGAACCATCAATCGACTTATCCGAGTACTTCTTAACCTGTTCAACCAGAACACATTCATTGGTTATACAGCTACTCCTTATGCGAACCTATTCATTCCATCAACATGGAGCGAAGACCTTAAAACTGATGTTAAAGGGCTTACTCTGAAGGTCGGTGAAGATCTTTTCCCTCGTGATTTCATCGTGAACATACCAGCTCCATCTAATTACATTGGTGCAGCTCAGGTTTTTGGATTTGAGGAGGCTGAGACTGGAAGGACATTCGAAGGGTTAGACATCATTCGACCTGCGGAAGATCAAGAGCCTTATTTCCCGAGAACAATCAACAGGGAGAATAGAGATGATTTGCCAGATGATGTACCTGAGTCTCTAAAGGAAGCAATCCAATCGTTCATTCTGTCTTGCGCAGTAAGAAGACTGAGGGGACATGAAAAAAAGCACAGTTCAATGCTTGTCCACGTAGCACTCCGAGTTGCATGGATTGACGAAATTGCGTGGTTAGTAAATGAGATATTGAGAGACTACAAACTGCAAGTCAAGTCAGGACAAGGTCCATTACTACACAGCTTGAAGTCTTTATTCGAGGCCGATTTCATTCCAACGACAATTGAAGTTGCTGAAAACCTTGCTTACCACGACCCAAAAGTGAAACCTCATACATGGGAGGAAGTGAAACCTCACCTATTGGCGGCTATTTTGAAAATAGAGGTTCGGGCTGTGCATGGCGTAAAGAATACGCGTGGACTGCATTACCACAACATCGAAGAATTGGACTACGATCTTTACAAGGAAAATGGTCTTTCGGTTATTGCGGTAGGAGGAAACAAACTTTCACGTGGCATTACCTTAGAAGGGCTATCGGTGAGTTATTATTTACGAACTGCCAAAATGTATGATTCTCTCATGCAGATGGGACGGTGGTTTGGATATCGACCTGGATATGTCGATTTGTGCAGACTTTTTACAACAGAGGAATTAGTGCGATGGTATCGTCATGTTACGATGGCAACAGAAGAAATGCGGGCTGATTTTGATCAAATGGTTGCAGAGAATAAGCGACCAAAAGATTATCAGTTAAAAGTTCGAACAAGTCCAGGTATACTTTCTATAACCTCGGTAGGCCGAATGAAAGAGGTCGAACGAATACGATTAGGGTATTCTGGAGCATTAAAGCAAACATATTCGTTCAATAATTCAC
>JAGYJL010000144.1 GCA_018402015.1 Flavobacteriales bacterium
ATTGTTCTAATTGGGGTAGAGTAATCATAGAAATTTAAAAGGGAAAGCAATGTACGTGTAAGTCTTGTTATTTTCGCGGTTTCAAATAATAAATGCTCTTGCATTGGTTAGCATCCAATCAACCATGATTTACCGAGGTTAACCATAGTTGTAGTTGGGTTAACCCGCGTTATCATTGGGTTAACTCGGGTTAACCCATTATTCCTTCTCTTCAGAATCCTCTTCATCTAACGCCAGATCATCCAAGAGTGACTCTTCAAAATCCGAAATCTTGTAAGGATTATTCCGCATAAACTCAAGTTCACGCTGACGCTCCGGACTATTCTCTGTATTCTCAAAAGACGTGCACGGTCTAATGGCCTTAATGCGTCCGTCCTCGGTTTCAAGCATGAAACCGACCTGGGTAGGCCACTCTCTCTTAGAGTGATGCGGAAACGTTCCGTCATCAAGCAGAACTACGGGGTTACCCATTCGGCATGCTATGCATTGGTTGATCTCAATGGTTGCCGGATCGGCAGCAACTTGAATTCTAGGTAAAAACGCTTCTCGCAAATACTCGGCAAACCCTGCTTTGTCGGTTTCAACGCGCTCTCCTTCTTCGCAGAAGTAACAGTAATTCCCTTCATCAAGTAACTCCTCTACTTCAAACAACTGGTAGTGAGCCATTGCATCGGCAAACGTTTTGACCAATTCTTTTTGGTCGGCTATCTGTTCTATAAGGCAGGTTGCGGGCATGGGGTTGGGTTTTAAAGTTATCCTTGAAGGTTGGCAAATGGTCGTTGACCAAAGTAATCTTTGAATTCCTGAATCATAACTGTTTCGACAGCTTTTGGCTCTTGGTCGGTAATTTCTTTCCAAGCAATAACCAGTTCTTCATGGTCAGCCAATTGCCAAAGAAGTCTACCTCCCCAATGACCGATATTCTTGCCATCACCAAATTGAAGCAATTGCTTTATTCGGCTTAGCAATGTAGCTGAACCAGTCAGTGAGCCAGCTTTCCCGATATAAACAACACTAGCGTCTTCGACCCAATTAGCGCTTAACTCGTTAAGAGGAACGTTCGGCTCACGGTCCTTGAAGTGTCCTCCAGAACCAACCGTTAGGAATTTTGGGTTATCGGTATCGTTTCGGAACACGAGATAAACGCCTGGCACCTTTGGAATCAAGTGCAGATTATTCCGAAGATGTGATACGGTTTTGAATCCGCTGAACTCGCTAAAATCTGTGTGCTTCTCCTGTATCATGATGTCCATAACAGGTTGTTTCCTTTTGATGATGTAAAGGTGAATACATTATGTGCAGTGGAGTTGCACACTAAATTTTGATGTCTGTAATAAAAGTCTTTGTTCCGTCTGGACTTGGCTTCGTTATGACCTGAATTCTGGTTCCTTCGGACAGACCATTATCACTTACCAGCTTTGGCGGAATACTTAACGATTCAGCACTGCCATCAGGAATAAACGTTCCCCAACCGTTCGCATGAACACTCGATAGAAAGCCCGGAACCCATGCTCCCGAAGCAACAGGAGTCAGGGAGACCCAAAGGTCTTTGTTCTTATCAATGTCTGGGTTTTCATCCACGTATGACTTGAACCAAATCAGGATGTCCATTAGACGGTAAGTGAGACTAAAAAGAAGGTACGGAGAGCCAACTGACTTGCGATGAGAAGACAACATCAGTTTACCATATTCCTCATCATCGGAATGCGACCCAGAATTAGTAATCTCAATGATGTCCCAGACCAAATGCGATACCATATTTGGGAAATGGGTCTTTGCACATTTAACGCCAACCACATTGCAATCTTTCCCAGACATAAATAGACCGGATTGATTAAGATTCACCCCTTTGTCTGAAATGCACTTATCATGCAACAATCCGTGTCTATTAGCAGCTCTGAACATGTATTCCAAAACAATACGAAGCTGATTGAACTGCTCGGTGTCATCAAATTCTTTACTCTCTTCATGTATAGCTCGAAGGACCTTCATTAACGGCACAGAAGCCTCTGGCACATATCGCTCGGAACTTGCCTCAAACACTTTTCGATGCTGATACCTAATCCTTGTGTCAGGTAACATATCACAGGCATCTTTGATGGATTGCCATAAGGCATCTACATCCTCATCCTTAGACTTATCGAAAATCTTTCCTCCACTAAAATCCGAATCGGTCATTTCACCAATCCAATCGTCTTGATCAAGCACAAAATTCGGCTGGCCTGAAAGGACAAACCAAGGTAAAATTTTGCCCTGTGCTTTCATTTCTTTTAGAACGCCTGCAACCTTCACAAAGGCGGAATTTCCTAGCGCACGTGCTCCCTGTTCCTCACCGCTGCGGTAAAATTTACCATCTAAGATAACGGCATCATAATGCATATTCTGACTGTTCAACTCTTGAACTCCAGTTTCAGCATCTGCTACACCAATGAGCTCTATGCCCGCATCGGCCGCGAGCTCAATAATGGATTCAAGCGTTTGATGCTCATCGTCTAACCAAAGTACCTTGTATTGTTTCATGTCAGTCTATTTCAATCGGAAAGTATAATTCAAAGGTGGACACTAAATTGGAGTGAATTCCGTCAGAACCTGTCTCATCGGTGAAGTCCAATGAACCTCCATGCCGTTCCATCAATTCATTGACAAGCCAAAGACCTGTGCCATCCCCAGCTGAAGTTCCGAAAGCGCCACCCTTTCTGATGGCATTTGACCATTTCAGGTTTTTTGGAAATGGCAATCCTGTGTTGGAGAAATCGACCTGAACCTTTGCTCCATCAAAGTTGAACAATATGCTTATGTCGAGTTCATGCCGCGGGTTCTCAACCTCTGCAAATGCATGCTTTTCGGCATTCGCGACCAGATTATCAAAAATTTGTGTTAAAAAATCAGGGTCTCCCTTAACATAAACCGCATCCAAATCTTCCTGTCCAAGAGATTCTTCATCGAACCAAAAATTAACCTCGTAGCGCCCGCTGACTCTCTCCTTCAGTTCCTTTGCGTAGGAACGCGTAAACGCAATGATGTCCAGTTTCTCCTTGGTTAGATCGAGCATTTCAATTGTTTGTCCTGCTGTAATTACGCTTCGCTGCATTTTTCCGAGGTCTCGCTCTAAACGG
>JAGYJL010000145.1 GCA_018402015.1 Flavobacteriales bacterium
GAACTAAGGTGCTGCTGCGCATACCTGTAAAGCGGAAGTTCTGATCTATACAATGGAACACTGATTTGACTGATTGAACAGATTTTCGCTGATTCTAAAGATTATTCAAATTTTTATCAGTCTTTATCAGTTGGATCAGTCCAATCGGTGTTCCATCCCTGCCATTCCTAAACAAATCGGTTCGTTGATGAAACGGAGAGGTTAGCAGCAGCATATCTGATTACATTCGCTTTGATGAGCCAGCAGATCACAGCCATTATAGTCGATGACGAAGAAAGCGCGCGTAGCATTCTCGCCAATCTACTGGCGCGATTCTGCCCGAGCATCAACGTGTTGGGCAGTTATTCCAATGTGGAGTCGGCCGTGCATAGCATCAATGCGCTCAAGCCGCAGCTTGTATTCCTCGATATTGAGATGCCTAACTACTCAGGCTTCGAGATTGTGAACTTCTTCGAGAAGGTGGATTTCGAGATGGTGTTCATCACAGCTTACGACAAGTACGCTATCCGCGCCTTCGAAGTATCTGCCGTTGATTACCTGCTCAAACCCATCGATATTGACCGTTTGAAGGAAGCAGTGCAACGGGTGGAAAAACGGATAGGGCAGGGTAGTAGCTTCGATAAGGAACTGCTTACCGAAAGTTTGCAAAGCAAAACCGTCAGTCGCATCTCCGTTTCCATCAAAGGTTATCAGACCATTTTGGAGGTGAAGGATATTGTGGCCATTGAAGCAAGCGAATCGTACAGCCATATTTACACGCTGGATGGCAGCCAACATCTGGTAAGCAAGAACCTCAAGCATTTCGAAACCCTTTTGGCTGAAAATCCCAACTTCTTCCGCAGCCACAAATCGTGGGTCGTGAATTTGGACATGATGGAAAAGTATCAGCGCAGTTCTGGCGACATCGTTCTTCAAGGCGGTCTCGTAGCCAAACTATCTAAGTATCGGAAGGAAGAGTTTGAAACTGCGGTGAAGTAGTTATCCAATCAGCGATATCTGATATCTGAAATCTGACGTCTGACATCTGTTAGTGAATCCGATCGTCCGATCGTGAAGGATAATTGAATCGCGCGCTGGTAGAGGATAGGTTTGCGCTTCATCACTCAAACTACCTACATGAAAAAACTACTATCCGTTCTTATCATCACGCTATTCGTTGCGCACTTCCAAGCCGAGGCGCAGTGTACTGTTGCCGTTCAAAGCATATCCGAAAACTTTGATGGTTACACCGGCAGCGACCTACCGGCCTGCTGGAACCGACAGAACAATTGCAACGTGGTGGGCGATCAATTACGCTTGCGCACCGTGAACCAGCCCGAGGCAATGGCCATTCTGCCAAAGACGGTCAATGCGCGAGGGGTACTCAGCTTTACTTCGCGCTACATCTACCCTTGGGGGCCTGCTGCAACCGTTGAAATAGGAGTTGTAGATGATCCTGCAAATCCCAGTTCGTTTATAACGCTTGCCAGTTATTCTGCCAATTCGCAGACGTTAACGCCTTTCACCTTCGATCTATCAGGATATACAGGTTCATATCAATACATCGCTATGCGAATAGCAACCAACTCGGCCTGGGAGGTTTATTTTGAGGATCTTACCTACGTAAGTGGTTGCGAGAGTAACGCTGTTACTGCTATTGGGCAGAACATCAGCGTTCAGCTTAGTACAACTGGAGAAGCTACCGTTGATCCAGCCGATGTGGACAATGGTTCTACTTCCGATTGTGGTACACCCACATTCAGCTTAAGTCAAAGTACGTTCTCCTGTTCAGACATTGGTGTAAATCAGGTAACGCTAACAGCTACTGACGTTTCTGGAAATACATCTAACACAACAATAGAGGTTACCGTGCTTGGTGCAATTACAGACGAAACGGTTTCTGTATCACAGAGCAACCTGTGTTCAAATGGTGCTGCAACGGTTTCTACTGGCGGCTCCATGCTCAATATCAATTACTCGTTAAGGAACGATGCAGACAATTCTGTGGTTGCAGGACCCATTACAGGAACAGGCAACGCACTCAACTTCAATACAGGTACCCTTTCATCAACCACAACATTCAATGTGGTTGCAGAAACCATTGGTTCAACTACTTCATCGGCAGTTGATCTGGATGGAAGCAACGATTACATCAATGTGCCAGTAACCTCATTCCTTGATTACGAGCAAGGGTTCACATTTGAAGCCACGCTGAAAGCCAACTCAGGAGGCTCAAGAGCCATTTTTTCGGCAGGAACCGCCAGCACAAGCGACATTGAGGTTTACGTACAAGCTGGAGGAAACAGATTGATTGTGGTCTATAACCGAAATAGCCCCGGCTATACCTTGGCTGCAAAAGAATATCCTGTGCCGCCACTCAACACATGGTTTCATTTGGCAGTAAGCTATGATGGAGCTAATACAAAAGTGTATTACGATGGAGTGGAGAAGACCGCTTTGGCAACAACTGCAGGTTCTCCGTTACACAAGACCACTGGCTCGCAGTTCGATTTCGGTTTCATGCGAAGCAACATCAACAACAATTGGGGATTTGCCACACATTTAGGCGCATTTGACGAAATCCGTCTGTGGAATGATGCACGAACCATTGGCGAGATACAAAGTTTTATGAACGAATGCTCGAATGGAACAGGTTCAGGTCTCGTTGCGGTCTATCCGTTTAACGAAGAATCGGGTCTAGTTGCAAACGACATCGTTGGAGGCAACCATGGAACTTTGGTCAACATGGATGCCGTTAGCGATTGGGTTGTTGGGTCTTTTGCCTGCAACAACCCATCAGATCCAGCCTGTGCTTTTGAAATGACACAGACCGTAACCGTTACGGTAGGAGATGCAATAGCGCCTGTAGCAGATGTGGCTAACTTGGCAGATGTTACGGCTCAGTGCGAAGTGACTTCGCTTACAGCACCAACAGCTACAGACAACTGTGCTGGAGCAATTACTGGAACACACAACGCTTCTTTCCCTATCAGTTCAAACACAACCATCACTTGGACCTTTGATGACGGAAACGGAAACACAGCTACGCAAACTCAAGATGTTGTACTGAATGACAATACCGCACCAGTGGCAGATGCAGCTT
>JAGYJL010000146.1 GCA_018402015.1 Flavobacteriales bacterium
AAGGGTTTGCGAAATACGCGCCCTTCTTGTGGATTTTCCACGCTGCAGTAACGTTAGAACCCATCGCATTTGTGCTCAAGTAGAATACGTTTCCGTAACCTCCTGTGGCGATAATTACCGCATGGGCTGAGTGTCTTTCAATCTCGCCAGTAACCAAATTACGAGCAATGATTCCGCGTGCCTTGCCATCAACCAATACCACATCCAACATCTCATGTCGGTTATACATGGCAATTTTGCCTTTGGCTATCTGGCGGTTCATGGCCGAATACGCTCCCAACAATAACTGCTGTCCGGTTTGTCCTTTGGCGTAGAATGTTCTTGAAACCAACACGCCACCGAACGAACGGTTGTCCAAAAGGCCACCGTAATCTCTCGCAAACGGAACGCCTTGCGCTACGCATTGGTCGATGATGTTGGCAGAAACCTCCGCCAAGCGATACACATTCGCTTCTCGAGCACGGTAATCGCCACCTTTTACCGTATCGTAAAACAAACGGTAGGTAGAATCACCATCATTTTGGTAATTCTTGGCAGCATTTATTCCTCCTTGAGCCGCAATGGAGTGTGCTCTACGAGGGCTATCCTGATAGCAGAAAGCTTTTACGTTATAGCCCATTTCGGCCAACGAGGCCGAGGCGGAACCTCCCGCCAAACCCGTTCCGACAACGATAATATCGATGTGGCGTTTGTTGGCAGGACCTACAACGTTAATGTGATTCTTATGGTTGGTCCATTTATCCTTGATAGGACCTTCAGGTATCTTGGCATCCAATGACATGGCTCCTATTTTATGATTGCGTCATGAAGTGATAAACCGCAACGACAACGAATCCGAGCGGTACAACAATGGCGTAAATGTTTGAAAGCTTTTTGATGACTGGCGTGTACTTGCGGTGATTGAATCCGACCGACTGAAAAGCCGATTGAAAGCCATGCAACAGGTGTAGCGCCAAGAAAACGAACGACACAACATACAAAGCAACACGAACAGGGTCGTGGAATTTCTCGTGCAATTCCTGCCAATAACGATACCCACTATCGGCAATCATAGGGTCGATCAACCCAGACATATCGCCTTGTAGGTATTTTACTTGCATTTCGTGAACCCAGAAATCGTAAAGATGCAATACCAGAAAGAGCATCACGGTAATTCCTGTGATTATCATGTTGCGGCTCATCCACGTGGAATTCGCGCCTCCATTGTTCATGGCGTATTTCACGGGTCTTGCGGCTCTATTTTCCAATTCCAATTTGATTCCCATACCAAGGTGAAAGAGAACACCGAACATCAATACCGGTTGAAGCAGTCCTTGAACCAACGGATTGGTTCCCATGAACTGTGAAACCTCATTGAATAGGTCAGGACTAATTACCGACAGCATGTTGATGGACATATGCTGAAGCAGGAAGACAAGCAGGAACAACCCAGAGATGGCCATTGCTACCTTTTTACCTATTGAACTTGACATGGAAGTCTAATTTTTAGTTAAAACCAGAACAGGTTTGCATTATAGCGGCAAATGTAATACCTGTGCATTTATAGGTGTTCTATCGTTTTTATTTAGAAGCATTCTTAATAGAGCTCGTTCAACTTTGCTCCGCTTAAGGAATAACATACATTTGGGCAACAAGTTCAAGCGATGAGATACGATAGAATAGACACCGAGCTTTTTGTACAGAACAGAAAGCGCTTTATAGAAGGAATTGTACCGCAAAGCGTAGCGGTTTTTAACAGTAATGATGTGATGCCGACCAATGCGGACGGGCACATGAAATTCAAGCAGAATAGCGATCTATTCTACTTAACCGGAGTTGATCAGGAGGAGTCTGTTCTTGTGTTGGCGCCAAATGCGCGAGATGAAAATCATCGCGAGGTTCTTTTCCTGAAAGAAACAAACGAAACAATTGCCATTTGGGAAGGCGCAAAGCTCTCAGTAGAGCAGGCTCAGCAGGTGTCCGGTGTTCAAACCGTCTATTGGCTAAAAGACTTCAGTCGCGTTTTCAATTCATTGGTCAACGAGGCCTCTCACATATACCTCAATTCCAACGAACATGGGCGCGCTACCATTGAAGTGGAAACTCGCGATGCGCGATTTGTGAAGTGGTGCATGGAGAAATATCCCTTACACAAGTTCCGCAGATGCGCTCCCGTTATGGAACGTATTCGCGCAGTTAAATCAAAATTTGAAACCTTGCTTCTTCAAGAAGCTTGCGACATTACCGAAAAGGGGTTCCGAAGGTTGCTTGATAAGGTTAAACCGGGTATTTGGGAATACGAGATAGAAGCAGAGCTAGCGCATGAGTTCATTAGAAACAGAGCGCAAGGTTTTGCTTACGAACCTATTATCGCATCTGGAAGAAATTCATGCGTATTGCACTACATTCAGAATAACCAGCAATGTAAGAATGGCGATATCCTCTTATTGGATATTGGTGCAGAATACGCCAATTACGATGCAGACCTATCGCGTACTATTCCTGTGAACGGCAAATTCAGCAAACGACAGAAAGATGTTTACAACGCAGTGCTTCGTGTTCAGAAAGCCGCCATTGAAATGCTGCGTCCAGGAACGATTCTTAAAGAATATCATCGCGAAGTTGGTCTTTTAATGCAGAATGAGTTGCTTGGACTAAAGCTGATTGATAAGGCCGACATTCAGAATCAAGACCCGAAATGGCCTGCTTACAAGAAGTATTTTATGCACGGAACCAGCCATTTTCTGGGATTGGACACCCATGATGTTGGTAATTGGGACCTTCCGATGGAAGAAGGAAACGTATTTACATGCGAACCGGGCATTTACATTCTGGAAGAAGCCATCGGTGTTCGAATAGAAGATGATATTCTCGTTACCAAGAACGGTCCGCACAACCTGATGAAGAACATTCCGAAGGAAGTTGAAGAAATTGAGGAGTTGATGAATTCGAAGTAAGAATGACTAGAAAACTATTGATGATTCCAGGGCCGATTGAATTCGACCCAATTGTGATGGAAAAAATGGGCCAACCGACCTTGAGTCATGTGGCACCTGCTTTTATTGAATCCTTTGGCCGAGCCATTGAAATGATGCGCGA
>JAGYJL010000147.1 GCA_018402015.1 Flavobacteriales bacterium
ATTTGTGAGGCAGGTCGTTGTACGTGGTCTTCTCAAAAGTGACACTCTTAATCATATCGCCACCGCCTTGATACGGCTTCATATCATTAAGCAGTTCTTCCTTTCCGTAAAGCACACCTACGCCCGTTGGTCCATACATCTTATGGGCTGAAAAGACATAGAAATCGCAATCGAGTTCTTGCACATCCACCGGAATGTGATGAATGGCCTGCGCCCCATCTATCATCACAGGAATGTTCTGCGCGTGTGCAATACCGATCATTTCCTTTATCGGATTGATGGTTCCCAACGAATTGGAAACATGTACCAATGAGATCAGCTCCGTTTTAGGGCCGATCAACTTTTTGAACTCCTCAATATCTATTTCGCCTTCCTTCGATATCGGAAGCACTTTCAAATGCGCCCCCTTGCGCTCGCACAGCATTTGCCACGGCACAATATTGCTGTGATGTTCCATGGCGGTGATGAGAATCTCATCGCCTTTGCGAACCAGATTTTCCCCAAATGAACTAGCTACGAGATTGATTCCGCCTGTTGTTCCAGAAGTGAAAATCACTTCGTGATCATACTTGGCGTTGATGAACTTCTGTACTTTCTTCCGAACATCTTCATACGCAGCAGTTGCATCCTGACTCAGGGTGTGTACGCCACGGTGAATGTTGCTGTTCTCGTACTCGTAGTAATGCGAAATGGCATCAATAACCGACTGCGGCTTCTGCGAAGTGGCACCATTATCCAAATAGATAAGTGGCTTTCCGTTCACCTCTCTTTTCAGGATCGGGAACTGTGCTCTGATGGCTTCAATATCGGTCAGCAGTTCGCTCATGCATGCATTTCTTTCAGCTTCGCTTGAATTTTCTCTTCGAGAATGGCACGTAATTCTTCGTTCGAAATGCTATTCAGCACTTCACTTGCGAAAGCCGTCAGCAACAAAGCTGTAGCACCGAACTCATCCAAACCTCTGGCGCGAAGGTAAAATACTGCCTCTTCATCCAACTGTCCTGTTGTACTTCCATGCGAACATCGAACGTCATCGGCATAGATCTCCAACTCAGGTTTTGAGTTCATTGTTGCCTCATCAGACAACAGAATATTGTTGTTTGATTGATAGCCGTTGGTCTTCTGCGCATCGCGATGAACGAACACTTTCCCATTGAAAACACCCGTTGCGTTTCCAGAAAGAATACCGCGATAGGTCTCGTTGCTATCGCAATGCGGAACGAGGTGATCGACATGCGTGTGATTGTCGAACAATTCGTTGCTATTGATCATGTAAAAGCCGTTCAGGTGCGTCTCTACATTTTCGCCTTTTAGGCGGATGTTGAGGTTATTTCTGATGAGTTTTCCGCTCAGTTGAATGCAATTGGTGGTGAAATTCGTATCACGTTCACAGCTCACTTCTGTGGTTGTCATCAGGTTTCCTCTTCCAACTTCTTGAACGAAATTCAATTCCAGTCGCGCATTTTTCCCAACCAAAACTTCAGTCGTGTGATTAAGCAACGAGCTTTCAGCTCCCGAACCCAAGAAATGGTATTGACATTTCAAGGATGCATTTTCTTCGAGAACGATGAACAGACGAGTTGCCGCAAATTCATTTTCGAGCAGATCAACCACTTGGTTCAACACCAATTCTTCCTCAAGGTGTGTTCCTTTTTTCACTCGGACAACCATTGCTTTGCCGAACAAAGCAGTGTTCAATGCCGCGTGTGCTTCTTTGCTGTGAATTCCGCTTGAACCGATCAATTTCTCATCGTCAGACCACGTTATTTCAAGACCAGAAACCTTGGAATTCGAAATGCTGCATTTGTCAGAAACGAAATGCAATCCGTTATCAAACAAACGCTTAATATTGGTGTATTTCCAAAGCTCGTGCTTCTTGGAAGGAATACCGTTTTCAGCTAAAAAACCTTCGGCTTCCGAACGAATGACCTTGTAAGTAGCTGGACTTTTTGGCCCAGCCACCAAATCACTCAAAATCGATGTTGTCATCGCTTCGCTCATGCTTCAGCCAATTCTTCTTTGATCCAATCGTAGCCCTTCTCTTCCAACTCCAAAGCCAATTCTTTTGTTCCTGAGCGTACAATCTTTCCGTTGTACAGCACATGAACAAAGTCAGGAACGATGTAATCGAGTAATCGCTGATAGTGAGTGATAACCACAAAGGCATTGTCTTTCGTGCGCAATTTGTTCACTCCACTTGCCACAATACGCAACGCGTCAATGTCCAAACCGCTGTCTGTTTCATCCAAAATGGCCAGTTTCGGGTCGAGCATGGCCATTTGAAATATCTCGTTACGCTTCTTCTCTCCTCCCGAAAATCCTTCGTTCACCGAACGTCCAGCCAAATTTCCGCTCAACTCCACCAGTTGCTGTTTCTCTCTCATGAAAGCGAGGAAATCCTTCGCATCCAACTGCTCCAAACCGCGATGCTTGCGCACTTCGGCCACCGCATTTTTCATGAAATTGACGTTGCTCACACCCGGAATTTCCACTGGATACTGAAAAGCAAGGAAAACGCCTTCACGAGCACGTTCTTCTGGCGCCATATCCAACAGGTCTTTTCCGTTGAAATCAACCTCACCGCCTGTCACTTCGTAGTTTTCATTTCCCGCCAAAACCGAAGCCAAGGTGCTCTTTCCAGAACCATTCGGTCCCATGATGGCATGCACTTCGCCCGGATTTACGGTCAGGTTAAAGCCTTTGAGGATGTCTTTGTCCTCAACTCGGGCTTTCAGATCTTTTATCGTTAGTAAACTCATTTTTTAGATTTTAGATATGAGTATTGAGATGTCAGAATACGGAGATTGCTTCGTTCCTCGCAATGACGCTCCGACCTTTCGTCATTGCGAGCGAGGAACGAGCGCGGCAATCTCATCATCAAATCAATTTATCATCAAATTATAAAATCAACTGATGAACTCAGTCAACTCCATAAACTCAATACTCATCGCCAATCGAGGCGAGATTGCCTCCCGTATCATCCGCACCTGCAAGAAAATGGGTATCCGAAGTGTCGCCATTTATTCTGA
>JAGYJL010000148.1 GCA_018402015.1 Flavobacteriales bacterium
GGAAGTTCACCGGGTCTTCAGTACACTTGGAACTTTGGAGATGGAACTACTTCGAACCTTCCTAACCCAACTCATCTCTACGAGATCCCAGGTAGCTATAATGTTTCGTTGATAGTTTCTGGTCCGGGAGGTTGTACCGACACCTTGAGCTTGGCTGCTGGTGTGGAGGTTTATCCATCGCCAATTGCAGATTTCGCTGCTAATCAGATCGTAGTTCCATCTCCAGGTAGCGAATACGAATTCTTGAACTATTCGATCGGTGCCGACCTTTACAACTGGAATTTCGGTAATGGAGATCAAACAGACGAGTATCAACCAACGTATGAGTTCCCGAATTACGGAGGGTTCTTCGTAACGCTGACCGCAATAAACGAATTCGGATGTGCTGATACAGCGGTTCATTACATAAGTGTTGATCTTCAAACCAGTCTGTTCGTACCGAATGCGATGGCACCAGGAGAAGCGGGCGAAGCAGGAATGTTCATCCCTAAAGGAACAGGAATTGCAGATTACCACGTTTGGGTATTCGATAATTGGGGTAACCAACTATGGGAGTCTACAGCGCTTGAGAATGGCAGCCCTGCAGAGGGTTGGGATGGCTATTACAAAGGCCAGACCGTACCACAGGGATCTTACGTATGGAAAATCAATGCCGTGTTTGTTGATGGCGAGGTGTGGGAAGGCATGGAATACTCCAACGGAAAGCACAACACAGGAACTGTTATGGTACTGTATTAAATAGAATTGGAACAGTAATGACAAAGGTCGTGACACGCGCCACGACCTTTGTCGTTATTGCGCGTTCAATCTTTGGATGGATATGGAAAGAACTGACCTGCACACCGATCTGGAAATAGCTCAAAGCGTTTCGATGAAACCAATACAAAAGGTTGCTGAGAAGCTAGGAATTGAAGCGGATGATCTGGAACAATACGGAAAGTACAAGGCCAAACTTCCGCTGAAACTGATCGATCAGAACATGGTTGACAAAGGCAATCTCATTCTTGTAACGGCTATGACGCCAACTCCCGCGGGCGAAGGAAAAACCACTGTTTCCATTGGGTTGAATGAAGCCTTGGTGCAGCTTGGCAAGCAGTCGATCGTTGTTTTGCGAGAACCATCTCTCGGTCCCGTGTTTGGAATAAAAGGCGGAGCAGCAGGCGGAGGTTGGTCGCAAGTGGTACCGATGGAAGACATCAACCTTCACTTTACTGGCGATTTTGCAGCCATCGAAAAGGCGAATAATCTGCTGGCAGCGCTCATCGACAATAATATTCAAAGCAGAACCCGAAATCTGAGAATTGACCCAAGAACCGTGACTTGGAAACGTGTGATGGACATGAACGACCGCTCGCTTCGCTACATTGTAGAAGGTTTGGGCGGAACTTCGGATGGCGTTCCTCGCGAGAGCGGATTCAACATAACAGCCGCATCAGAAGTGATGGCCATTCTGTGCATGTGCAACAGCATCGATGACCTGAAGGAAAAACTCGGCAACATTTTCATCGGCTTTACCTACGACAATGAACCGATACATGCTCGCGATCTGAATGCCGAAGGCGCCATGGCTGTTCTTCTGAAAGATGCCATCAAACCCAATCTGGTGCAAACCTTAGAAGGAAATCCGGCTATTATTCATGGTGGACCGTTTGCCAATATTGCGCAAGGAACCAACTCCATTTTGGCTACAAAAATGGGATTATCGTTGGGCGATTATGTGGTGACCGAAGCGGGTTTTGGTGCTGATCTTGGCGGAGAGAAATTTCTTGATTTAAAGTGCGGCTACGGAAACCTGAAGCCAAAAGCAGCGGTGCTCATCGCTACCATGCGTGCATTGCGCCATCATGGCGGAGCTTTAAGAGAAGACATTGGAATTCCAAACTTGGAACGCGTAAAAGCAGGCTTCCCGAATTTGGAGAAACACATCGAAAATCTCCGAAAATTCGGGCTGAATCCGGTTGTTGCCATCAATCATTTCAAAGGCGATTCGGTTGAAGAAATTGAGTGGTTGCAATCTAAATGCGCTGAGCTAGGAGTAAGTTCTGCCGTTACCAAGTGTTGGGAAAGTGGCGGTAAAGGTTCGCTGGACCTTGCCAAGGCCGTCATCGAATCTATTGAAGGCGGAAAGAACCAGTTCAAACCACTTTACGATTGGAATAGTTCCGTAAAGGAGAAGATTGAAATTATTGCAAAAGAAAACTATGGCGCATCTTCAGTTGAATATGCTTTCAAGGCCAAGCGAGAATTGAACGCCATCGAACGCATCGGTCTAGGTCATTTGCCTGTTTGTATTGCCAAAACGCAAAAGTCATTCACCGATGATGAGAAACGTTTGGGAAGGCCAACCGATTTCGTGCTTACCATCCGCGAATTCGAAATTGCCGCTGGCGCAGGTTTTCTCATACCGATTGCTGGGAAGATGATGCGAATGCCAGGGCTTCCAGAAGTGCCAGCTTCCGAAGGAATGGACATTGATAATAACGGGAAGATCACTGGTCTTTCTTGATCAGAACATGCCTTTTGGCTTGTTTTCCAGCTCGTAGCCTTCATCGACCAAATGCGTGCTTTTCTTGTTTGCCGCAGCAACCGCCAAGGCATCGCATCGCTCATTTCCTGGATTGTTCGCGTGGCCTTTAACCCATTGGAATTTGACCTTATTCTTCGGATAGATCTGAAGAAAACGCTTCCACAGATCAGCATTCTTCTTCCCCGCAAAACCTTTTTTCACCCAACCGAAAACCCAGCCTTTGGTCACCGAATCGATCACGTATTTGCTGTCTGAGTAGATGATCACATCGCGATCAGCAACTTTCAGCATTTCTAGTGCCACAATGATGGCCAACAATTCCATTCGGTTGTTGGTGGTCAACCGATAGCCTTGCGAAACTTCTTTGTACTGATTCTTGAACTGAAGAACGATGCCGTAACCGCCCGGACCTGGGTTTCCCAAGGCCGAACCATCGGTGTAAATAACGA
>JAGYJL010000149.1 GCA_018402015.1 Flavobacteriales bacterium
TGGTTCCGATCATTGAAGAAGGCATGTTCAAGTATGATGCTAAAGTAAATCCAGCTAGAAAGATTGCCTTTAGGTTTAACATCATGATAATGTACTTTCTCATGCACCGGTTCAAAGATTCTCTGAAATGGATTGAACCGATAATGGCGGATTCAAGTGAGATAAAACAGGATCAGAAGTTTGTAGCTATCCTGTTGTTACCTATAATTCACTTTGAACTCGGTCATACTGATCTCGTTGACACATTTACTCGTTCTGCATACAGATTCCTTCAACGAAAGCAGCGCTTACACGAGTTCGAACGATTGGTTCTTAAGTATCTACAAAGTATGCCTCTTAGCGCTGATCAAGACGATTTCAAACAGAAATTGAAAGCTTTTAGCAACCAACTGGATGAAATTATGAGCGATCCTAACATCAGAGTGACAATTGGAATGGAGGAAATGAGTCTATGGGTCAAAAGTCACTCCACAGGAAAGAAAATGTCATCCTTGCTTAAGAATTGAGACCATGATTATTTGCGCTTTACCACTTTCACTTTGCAGTGAACCCCTGAACTTCCATCCATCGAGCGATAAATGGGAATCACATTTATCTTATGCTTTCCTAGGTCGGATTTGGCAGTATTGATAATTGAATTTATTTGAAGATCACTACTGAGCAAGGCAGGCATGTAAAAGTTAGATGAATCACCAACATTTTCAAACAGGCCGTTCACTAGTGGATAATAGACTGTTATAGCACCCCCGACCATTTCAACTGGTGTTGGAATATTGATCATTGTTAAATTTACTCCAAGTTTACCCATCTCTACCCTTAGGCTGTCGTAGCATTTTTCAAGCCACTTATTAAGGTCACCAAGAATGTTTTTCTGCGCATTAGTTAGGCGACCTGTGGTACTATATGGAACCAATTTCGTTGTTAGCACAATTTGCTGACTGTCACGCGGAGGGGCTATCGCAAGGAACATATCGAGGTCAAATATGGGCTGATGGCCTGTTCGACCATCCCTATAGGTTGGTTTGAGTGCTTCGGTGCCTACCCAAACAATATTTCGGTTCCCGAGTCCTAATTCCTCCTTCAACTTCGAAGTAACGTTATCCACGGTATTCGTACTTGTGGTCAAACCGAGAAACTCGATATCGTTTTTGTTTGCGTCATCTCGGTAGAATTCAAGTTCGTCCCGCCCAATAAATGCAATGTCGTCAGTCACCAATACGTTGCCTCCCCACGTTTTCGCCCGACTCAGCTCCGTTTGTCCTCCGCAGTAGAACTCAACCAAGGATGCACTCGCTTCACTATGTGCATTGGCCCGTAGTATCGGGCCACTATCGGTGCAGCGAACAACGCTAAATTGGTTCTGTATCCATTTAGAGGTGGAGGACTTCAATCGATCTATACATTGAGCCGAATCCAGATCTTGACAGACACTGAATGCACTGCTATAATCCGCCACTCTAACTTGTGTAGTACAATTTTCAAGACCACAGGTACTAAGTTCCTCTTCCAAGTAAGCCTTATATGCTCTTCTCCAATTCCAATCTATTTCAAAGACTTGATGCAAGGATTTATCAAAACCATCCTTCACTTGGTTCCCAAACTTTTGCATGACCTCATCTGAACTATCGAACTCAAACACCCCTTCTGATACCATCAGTGTTCTTTGACCGAGCAAGGAATCACTCATTGCCATCTGATTCAGTTTTTCCCATGCGTCATTAAGGCTTTCCTGTGGGTTAAGAAAACCAGGAGATTCAATTATTGCACTGTCGAATGAACTTTTAAATTCAGCCGCTTTTCTGAGCAATTGTGAATCAGTGAATTGCGTTGGAACCTTCCAAGTGCTAATGTTGAAATCATTTAGATGAAACCAGATCAGACAGGCATTGCATCCCAATTTATCATAGAAGTGCTTAGCAATAGGATGATTGATCCGGATCAGATCGCAGGAGAGCGCTGTCGTCTCGCTGGTGCTCGAAGATGACACCAACGAAATGTAGACCTGCTCAATCTCTGATCCGTTGTCAGAGACCAAGCAGGTTTGTTGAGCATGCGCCAAATTCAGACACGCTGCCAGAAAAAAGGTGAAAGCACAAAACTTCATTAAAGTAGAAATGGAATTAGGACTTAGAGACAGCCCCACTTAATCGTAGGCTTGGCGAAAGAATTGTCATACCAAGATTTTCCCAACCTTCCAGAGTAAGCCGTATTCAAACGGATAGAACCGTATGATCCGCCTGCAACATACCGAACCTGAAAAATGGAAGGGCCAACATTACCAACAGTCCTGAACCACCCGTATTTTAAATCACCAGGTGGGTTACTTGGCTGAGCATAACCTGCATCTCGTGCATCATCCATTCCAACGATACATACGGTTTTGATCGGCCCGGTCTTATTTCCATTGCCATCGTCATATGAATGATAAGCAATAAGCTTAAGGTCTATATCCCCTTTGCCAGCTATTGTAGCAGCTGGGCTAATCGGTATCGCCTGGTAGTATTTCAACGTTGAACCGGCAGCTTCTACATTCAAAATAGTATCCGCACCAGATTTCGTAAGGCTTACAATTACACCATGGGTCAATGGAAGTAGGTTGAATTTCTGCACAGCTCCAACACCATTGGCCTTATATTCATTAACAATGAGTTCTGCTGCTTTTGTGCCTTCTATACCTATACTAACATCCAGACAAATATTATGGTATCCGAGTTTTGGAATTGAAGAAAACTTGTAGGCGAAAGCAGCTGCACCTTCAACCTTGACGTAATCAGCTGGCAAGCTATCATAATCCAAACTAGCCACGTAATCCTCAGGAAAACCGACAGGATTCTGCTCAATTCCTTCCGATTTCCCTTCTTTCTCCACTTCGGTTTTCACCTCAGTTCCTTCAGATTCTGATTCCTCAGTAGGTTTTGAATCTCCACCACACCCCACCATTCCGCCAACTAAGG